>CAKQSU010000110.1 GCA_934273135.1 uncultured Clostridia bacterium | reverse complement strand
CCGACCGATTCGCCGTAAGTGGTGTTGGGGCAGCCGCCGAAGAACGCGCCCGCCATGGAGCCTACGCCGTCGCCGAGAAGGGTTCTGTCAAGACCCGGGTTGCCTTCTTTGAGAAGGTCGCTTTCGATAATGCTCGAAAGGTTTTTGTGGTCTGCGATATGTTCCGCAAATACTACGAACGCAACGGGGACGTAAGCGACCGCGATGGTTCCGATATATGCGCCGTCAACTTCCTTAAAGCCCTTGAATGCTTCAATAAACGTGAAGTCGGGCAACCACTGCATATTTTGGAATTTAGTGAAATCTATAACTTTAAGCGCTTCGACGTTGGCAGCCGTACCGATAAGAGTAAAGATTGTCGCAACGATATAACCGGCGGCAATGCCGATAATGAACGGGATAAGTTTAATGTTCTTTCCGCCGTAAACGGAAGCGGCAACGGTTGCGAAAAGCGTTACAAGACCGCAAACCAGGCTGATACCGCCGTTGAGATTCATTATGTAGTTGCCGTTAGAATCCTGCGCAACGTGACCTACAAGGTCGCCAATGGCGTTGCCAGCAAGCGACAAACCGATGATAGCAACGGTCGGTCCGATAACTACGGCAGGCATAAGCTTATTGACCCAGCCGGAACCGCACTTTTTAACTATCAAAGCTATGATAACGTAAACAAGACCCGCGAAGACCGCGCCGATGATAAGCCCGAGATAGCCGAGTTGCATAGATACGCCGCCCGCAAAAGCCGCAGCCATAGAGCCGAGGAATGCAAACGAGCTGCCGAGGAACACGGGGCTTTTGAACTTAGTAAAGAGCTGATACACGAGGGTACCTACGCCCGCGCCGAACAGAGCGGCTGCCTGACTCATGCCGTTACCGATAATTGCGGGAACTGCGATTGTTGCGGCAAGGATAGCAAGCATTTGCTGTAAAGCGTACACGAGCATTTTGCCGAAAGGCGGTTTGTCTTTCACGTTGTAAACCATTTTCATAATTCGGATTTACTCCTTTTGTTGTAAAAATATTTTATCGCTGAAAAGCGAATAAACCTAAGTTAGTTATCAAAACTCAATCGAGCTTTTCAAGTATTTCCACGCCGTCGTCGCCGTCCGTTTCGCTAAATTTTACGGATACGACTTCCTGCGCGGAAGTGGGAATGTTTTTGCCGATATAGTCGGGCTTTATGGGGAATTCTCTATGTCCTCTGTCGACTACGACCGCAAGCTGAACGGTTTTCGGTCTGCCTTTCGATAAAAGCGCGTCGATAGCGGCTCTCGCCGTTCTGCCGGTGAAGATTACGTCGTCGCACAAAACGACGTTTCTGCCGGATATATTCACGCTCATCGGCGTTTCTTTGACTTTCGGGAATTCGCTAAGCTCGCTCAAATCGTCGCGGTAAAGCGTTATGTCGAGTTCCGCCGTATCTACTTCCACCGCATAAAACTTTTTAAGGTTTTCTCCGATACGCTTTGCAAACGGCACGCCCCTCGTTTTTATTCCGACAAGGACTACGCTTTTTAAGTCGGCGTTATGCTCGGCGATTTCGTGGGCAATCCTCACGGTGGTCCTTTGAAGCTTTTCGCCGTCCATTATCTTAGCTTTTTCTCTGAGCATACCTTAGCCCCCTTAATTAGTCGGCAATAATTTTGTCTGCGCAAAAAAACCTTGCCGTGTTGCAGGCAAGGTAATCGAACGTAATTATACTTCCGCTTTGCGCGAAAAAAACATATTCCATCTTGCCGGCATCGCTGTACCGAATTAAAGATTTCCTTAAATCGTCTTGTAGTATATCATTTATTTTCTTTTTTGTAAAGTGTTTTAAAGCCCTAATTAAAAATTTTTTAAGCTTTGTTTTAACGGCTCGCCTTTACCGTTTTAAGAGCTCGCCTTTACAAGCGGATTTTAGTTTGTGTTTTACATTTTTTTCAGCCTTTTGTAAACTCTTTTGCACGAATATACAAAAAGTTTTTAGTCTGAAATGCACGAATATACAAAAAGTTTTCGGCGTAATTTGCACGAATATACAAAATGTTTTCGGCGCAATTTGCACGAATATACAAAAAGTTTTTAGCCTGAAATGCACGAATATACAAAATGTTGATGGCGCGTTGAAAAACAAAAACCGCAAAAACACCGATAATTCCTAAAAAAAGACGTTCAACTATAAAAAGCCGAACGTCTTTTAAAGGAAGATATAAAAGTGTGTTCAGATTAAGCGTTATTTTCCTTTTTTACAATCGGAAAGAAAGCTGCGACAACAAGCATAATCATAGCAACGACGTATGAGATAAAGCTCGTTGCTCCGCTGTTCATCGCGGCTACGGCAAGCGGATTTACCGAATCCAATGCGGTTATCCACAAAGTGCCTACAAGCTCGGCTCTTGCCATAAGAACAATCGCAAAACATACCCCGCATGCCACAATCGAAACAATCAGCCCGACGTAAGACAACAGAGAATTATTAACCTTTTGCGACAGTACGCAAGACAATACCGCACCAAAAATAGCCGCTAACGATAACACGACAACCCATCCGAAAGACGCAATACTATAACCGACGACGCCGTTACTGACAATGGCACCGATAAACGCGACCAAGACCGCGACAAAGGCTACGACAATCAAATAAAACGCTACGGAGCAATTCTTCAAAATTTTAGCGAAAAAATTCATAATAGTTCCTCCTTTTTCGCAAAGACAACGGAAAGTGCCGCCATTCCGACAAGCAAAACCGCAGAAGCGGAAATTGCGACAATATACCCGACTCTCCAAGAAGTAATTCTGTTTTCTACATGGGAGTTTATCGAAACGCCGTTCATGTAGTTACTGTTAGCAAGGACATAAAGGTTATAGTGAACGGATTCCTTGATTACGGAAACCAACGTTGCGTCACCTTTTATATCATCGGCGGTAAACGGATTCTTTTTAAGTTTATCCGTTGTTCCGCTTGCGTCAAAGCTCGAAAGCCCCGCCGCTATGGCTGCAGTAAACAAATCGGTGTCGTCATTCATATCTGAAACAATATAACCGTTGAAACCCCATTCGTTGCGAAGAATATCTTTAAGCATTCCGGACGAACATGTAACTTCGTAAGGTCCTATTTTTGAGAAAGAAGTCATAACGCCCATCATTCCGACATCCTTTCCTCTCAACTTATCGTATTTATCGGCTTCAAAAGCAATTTGGAAAGCCCTCAATTCAACTTCTCTTGCTTTCTGCTCCGTCATATACGGTGCAACACCGGTACGGTTTGCCTCTTGGTCGTTAAACGCATAATGCTTAGGTGCGGCAATCAAACCCTTATCCAAAGCGCCGATAGCGAACTCCATTCCGCAGACGCCCGTTAAAATCGGGTCTTCGGAATAATATTCGCCGCTTCTGCCGTTATACGGATGGCGGTGCGTATTCATACCGGGTCCCCACAAAATGGGCAAGCCGACAAACAAAGCGTCATTACCTATTAACCTGCCTTGTTCGTAAGCAATTCTCGGATTGAACGTTGAAGCAACTACCGGTGCCGACGGGAATATGTTCATACCGAACGCTGCGTTCTCGTCATCCTCGGAAATCATCCATTCCGGAACGGTGTCGCCGAAGTTGTTATAACTTAACGAGCTAAACCCTCTGCCACCGATACCATTCGGTCCGTTTTCGGTATAACGCCCGCTAAGGAAACCTACCGACGGCATTGCCGACCAAGTTCTGTTACCGCTGAGAATGCAGTTGAGTGCTTCTTGCAAATCAAGCTGGTTAAGTAATTCGTCCCAGCGCGTATCGTCAAAAGCCGCGCCCTTCATTTCGGCGAAAGTTCTGTCGCCTTCCTGCCCGTATGTAGGAATGTCTTTTTCTTCGGATTGTTTTACTTCGTAAATTTTACCGTTAACTATATCGAGCATTTCGTTATTCAGCGTCATGCCTGTATAAGTTTTCGGCCAAGTTCCGGTCCAATCGTTTCTTGAAAGATAAACTACCTCACCTTTCTTGTAGGTGTTCCAGTCGGCGGTAGACAAAGCGTTGCCGACTTTAGTTTTTGCTTTCGTTACGTTATATGTCGTAGCGTCGACCTTGCCGCCCGAATAGTTATAAGTCCAAACGTAAGCTTTATCGGCGGCACCATCGGCGTCCATTCCGTCCGCTTTCGTTTTTCCCTTTTTAGCAAGTATATTGTTTATCGCTTCATGAGAACCGTTACCGATTGTAAAATAATAATCGCCGTTATCAAGCACGTAAGAACCTGCACCGTTTAATGCGGTCGAATCCCAGCTTGCGATGTTTTGAAAATCGACTTCTAAGGTCAAAGTCTGCTCTTTACCGACTTCGATAACGTCTGTTTTATCATAAGCTAAAAGCTGTACTGCAGACTTTTCGAGTCCGCCTTTAACGTAGGGGGCTTGCCCGTATATTTGTACGACATCCATACCCTTTTTATCGCCGGTATTTTTTACGGTAACTTTTATGGTTGCCTTAATCGAATGCGCCTCTTGCTTTATTTTAACGCTGTCTATCTTTTGAGTAAACGATGTATAACTGAGTCCGTAACCGAACGGATAGGATACTTCTTTTGCGTAAGACCATTTATCTGTCGAAGCAAACGCACCTTTTTCGACGGAAGATGCGTTTCCTCTGTTGAGTACGACATCTTCGTATCTCGTTTCGTAATAGCGGTAACCCGTGTAAATGTTTTCCGCTTCGATGAGATATTTATTGTTTGACCCGTTGCTCGGACTACGCGTAAAATCACTCGTCGGGTTAGCGTAGGCAAAGTCGCCCATATTCTGCATTGCAGGCGAAGAAAGACTGTCTGCGGCATAAAGATCGTAAAGGTGACCGGACGGATTTGCTTCTCCCGTTAAAATATTTGCAACGCCGTATACGCCGTAACAACCGGGATGCCCTATCCAAAGTATAGCGG
>CAKQSU010000109.1 GCA_934273135.1 uncultured Clostridia bacterium | reverse complement strand
TCGGAGAAGGGTTGCAGTTTGGCACAGCCGGTGACGGCGACCGACAGGCGCGTACTCTTTGCTACTGACGGCGGAGAGTGCGTCGGATTGCCACAACAGGTGAGAGCGGCGCGCAGGCGCGTACTAAAACGTACGTAACCGAGGCTGAGCCGACACGTAGCCCGTATATGCGCCCTTATACGCCGTCAGCTTTATTGTTTTTTACCCGTTGACGCATACTCCGCCCACTCCCCTATGTTCACGGCATGGTCCCCGATACGTTCGAGGTATTTGGCAACCATAAGATAGAGGAGAGCCTGCTCGGCGCAAGCGGGGTCGGACTTGATGAGTTGTATCAAATCGGCTTTCACGGTCAAAAACAATTCGTCCACCTTATCGTCGCGCCTGTCGAGCGAGCGGGCGAGCGGCAAATCGCGATTGACGTAACTTGAAACGCCGTCTTTAACCATAGCGCAGACGATTTTCGCCATAACGGCGATATGTTCCGGTTCTTTCACGTACGGTTCTTTGTCAAAGTGCATCGATATTTCCGAGATATCGGCAGCTTGGTCGCCTATTCTCTCTAAGTCGGTTATCATTTTGAGCGCGGCGGAAACGTCGCGAAAATCCGTTGCGACGGGGTGTTCCATCAGCAAAATTTTAAGACATTCGCTTTCTATTTCGCGTTCGGCGTCATCGATAACGCGGTCGGAAGAAACCACTTCGCGCGCGGCGGCTTCATCGCCGCTGCGGAGAGCTTCGACCGATTTTTCAATCGCCGCTTCTACTTGTCTGCACATTATCAAAAGCTTATCGAAAACAAGCTTTAATTGTGCTTCGAATTTGTTCCTTGTACTCATTATAAACTATTACGCTCCTTTTTTCAAGTATATTCTAAAAAAATTATTAACCGAATCTGCCCGTAATGTAATTTTCGGTGCGCTTATCGGTCGGGGACGAGAAGATTGTTTCGGTATCCCCGTACTCCACGAGGTCGCCGAGCAGAAAGAACGCCGTTTTGTCCGCGATACGCGTTGCCTGTTGCATGTTGTGCGTTACTATTATTATGGTAGTCGATTTTTTGAGTTCGTCGCAAAGCTCTTCTATCTTACCGGTGGAAATGGGGTCGAGCGCGGAAGTCGGTTCGTCCATTAAGAGTATTTCCGGCTTGACGGCGAGCGCGCGGGCTATGCAAAGCCTTTGTTGCTGTCCGCCCGAAAGCGCGAGCGCGGACTTTGTGAGCCTGTCTTTGAGTTCGTCCCACATGGAAGCCGAACGCAAGGATTTTTCCACTATCTCGTCAAGCTCGGCGCGCTTTGTTACGCCTATCGTTTTCGGTCCGTAAACTATGTTGTCGTAAACGGACATGGGGAACGGGTTAGGTTTTTGAAAGACCATTCCGACGTTGCGCCTTAATTCGTTCACGTCTGTTTTTTTGTCGTAAATATCCGTTTTGCCTATCAGGAATTTGCCTTCTATTCTGCAACCTTCGACAAGGTCGTTCATACGGTTGAGGCACTTTAAAAAGGTCGATTTGCCGCAGCCCGAGGGACCTATGAACGCCGTAACCCGGCGCGACGGAATTTCAATCGATATGTCCTTTAAAGCCTGAAAGTTGCCGTACCAAAGGTTTGCGTCTTTAACGGACACGTTTCCGCCGAACAACGATTCTCTTGTATCTATTCTTTTTACCATTATTTTTTTCCTGCCAATTTTTTATTGAGTTTGCCGGAAATAGCTTCGGCAATAAGGTTGAGCGCGAGAACGACCACTATAAGCACTACGGCAGTCGCGTAGGCTTCGTTCAGGTGCAAGCCTTCCTGCGAAAGGTCATACAAAGCTACGGCTAACGTCGCGCCGCTTTTTAAGGGCGAATTAGGAATGCCTTTGATTACCGAACCGGCGGTGTAAATAAACGGGGCGGATTCGGAAACTACTCTGCCTATCGTAAGTATTATCGCCGAGGTTATGCCCGGGAGCGCGGACGGCAAAACGACTTTGAAGATAGTGCGGAGCTTACCCGCGCCGAGCGCAAGCGAGCCTTCTCTAAGGCTGTCCGAAACCGACTTCAAACTTTCTTCCGTGGAGCGAACCACCGTAGGCAAAAGCATCATGCTTATGGTGCAGACGCCCGCTATAATACTGCTCGAACCGGTGAAGAGTTTTACGAAAGTTATCATACCGAAAAGACCGTAAACTATCGACGGAACGCCGCTCAAAACGTCAATCGCAAGCCTTATTATCTTAACGAAGAAATTATCCTTTTTTGCGTATTCGTTAAGGAAAATCGCCGTCATTATTCCTATCGGCACGGAAACGGCTATACTCAGAACCACCACCCAGAGCGTAGTTATTATCGACGGCAAAATCGTAACCTTATCGCCGCCGAAAACGTATTCGCCGTAAAGCAAAGACGGATCTTTAAAGATAGACGGCAAACCTTTGACGAATATGAATCCTATAACGAGCGCGAGCGCGAGCGCGGAAGCCCCGCCGAATACATACGCCGTAACGCTACCGATAACGTGCGATTTTATTTTGAACTTAAAGCCTTCCCACGCCGCTTTCAAGTTTACAAAAAAGCCGTTTAACAGCCTTATAGGCTTACTTTCGGCAATCGCGGCAAGCTTTTCACGCAAGGCGGAAAGTGTTTTTTTAACCGCGCCGACAAAGCCTTTATCTTCCTTTTTCTCTTTTTCTTCGCTCGTCTTTTTTACAGAGTGTTTAGTGACCCCTACGACGGCTTTTTTAGCGACGAAGTTGAAAACGAGGTTGACTATAAGCACGAATATCAACAAAACGACGCCGCAAGCTATAAGCGCGCCTTCCTGAAGTTCGCCCGCATAGCCCATTTCGATAACGATATTAGCGGTCAGCACACGGAAAGATTTAAAAAGCGAATCGGGGTAAGAAACGCCGTTGCCCGCAACCATGACTACCGCCATAGTTTCTCCCAAAGCCCTGCCTATTCCGAGAATAAGCGAAGCGGTAATGCCCGATTTAGCCGCGGGACTCATAACTTTGAAAACCGTTTGCGAATGGGTCGCGCCGAGCGCGAGAGAGCCTTCGTAATAACTTTTCGGCACCGCTTCGAGGCTCGTTTTGGAAAGAGAAACGACGGTCGGTAAAATCATTATTCCCAAAATAAGCGAGGTTGCAAGCAACCCGCAACCGTTGTTAGGGGCGATGAAAGAAAGCATAGGCAACAGGAACGCTATTCCGAAAAAGCCGTACACAACGCTCGGTATGCCCGCGAGCAAGTTTATAACCGACGAAAATGCTCTTTTGAGCTTTTCGGGACAATAGAACGCGATAAAAATCGCCGTAAAGTACCCGGAAACACCGCCCACCAAGAGCGCGCCGATTGTTGCAGCAAGGCTCGATACAATCATTTTGAAAACGCCGTACGAACCGCTCATCGCGCCCGCATAGGTATCTTCTTTTGCGGACGACCAGTTGTCGCCGAACAAAAAGTCGAAGAACCCTATCTTTTTGAACGCGGGGAAACTGTTTATTATAAGAAAAGCGAAAATCGCCGCGACGGAGATTGCGCAAACAACCGCCGCCCCGGCAAATGCCGCTTTCCCGATATTGTCTTTTACTTTGCGGGAAACCATTGTTTTTTCCTTACTTTATTTCCGTGAACTTGGTTATTTTCGCGGTGTAAATTTCGAAGAGCTGTTTGAGCGTAAGATTTTCGATAAGAGTGTTCTTTTTGTTTACGATAACCGCAACGGCGTCGTAGCAGATATTGAAGCTTTTTACCTTTTCGTCCTTGACAGCCGCCGAGGAAAGTCCTATTACGTTGCCTTTTGTATCTTCCTTAACGGCTTTCGTCCCCTTAGAAGAGCCTTCGAGTTCGATGTCGAAAAGGTCTTCCGCATTTGCGTTATAGAGCTTAGCGTAGGAAGCAGCCGCTTCGGTGATAACTTCTTTCATAGAAGTCGAACCGCGGATTACTATCTTGTCGCCGTCGGGGAGCTTGTCGAGCTTAGTGTAAGTACCTACGGGGATTTCCGCTTCGCCTTCGTTGGCGCGGAGCTTGGCGTCTTCAAGGAAGATAACGCCGTGCTTTTCGCAGTCCTCTTTAACGGAAGAACTTTCGAGATATTTTACAAAGTCGGCGGCTTTTCCGCTCATAGTGACAGTCTTATTCGTCATAATAACGAAAGGTCTCTGAATCTTGTAAGTCCCGTCAAGAACGGTAGCTTTGCTCGGAGCAACACCGTTAACCTTTACTACCTTAACGGTATCGTCTACCGAGCCGAACGAGATGTAGCCTATCGCCTGCGGGTCGGACTGAACTTTGGACTTGACAACGCCCGTGGAGCTGATTTGTTCGGCAGTGGAAGACGTGAGGAAATGCGTTTCACCCTTTTCGTCTTTAAACTGTAATTTCTGTTCGCCGTCGGTTACAACTTTGTCGAAAGCTTCTCTCGTACCGCTTGCGGTATCTCTTGCGATAATGGAGATGTTTTTGTCAGGGTTGAACTCAACCGAGCAACCGGTGAATGTTGCAAGCGTTACCGTTGCGACAACGCCCGCTAAAATTGCCAATAATTTTTTCATAGTGTTTGTAAACTCCTTTATTTCGTTTTTGTGCCTACATTATACCCCGTTTGAAAACATTTAACAGTCTGTTTTTTGTAAAAAGAATGTAAAGTTTTTGTAAAGTCGTAAAAGATTTTCTGTTTTCCTTTATTAAGCATGCGCAAAACCTTATCCGCATATTATAATCGAGCGCAAAAAAAGAAGAGGAATACGCCGCTTCCTCTTCAGATTGTATATATGGTTTTTTTGCTTATAAGAGCTTTTCAATCATCTTTTCTATTTCCGATGCGCTTCTTAGCCCTACGAAAGATGCCGCGGTTTGCCCGTTTTTGAAAAATATAACCATAGGAATGCTCGCAATGCCGAACTTTGCGGCTATGCTTTCTTCTTCGTCCACGTTTACTTTTACAACCTTTATCTTGTCTGCATATTTATCGGCTAA
>CAKQSU010000108.1 GCA_934273135.1 uncultured Clostridia bacterium | reverse complement strand
GCGTTAAGCCCCGTAGGTCCGTCCGCGTCGACGGTGAGCTTCATGCCGATTGATTGTACGGAGGAAACTCTGTATGCGCCGTCGCCGTAAAGTCTGCGCATGTCCTCGATTGAAAGTTGGTCTAAAAGCTCATTCCAAATGGGGCTGTCGTAATCCTTTAAGCCCGCAACGTCGTCGATAGTAAGTCCGTTTTCAGCGTCGGTAGTAATAGCCGTATAGCCGTACTTAGCCGCGTTTTCTTCGTCCTTGTCGGGTCCGTCGACGTAACTGCCGTGTACCGAGTTCTTTATCGCCGCAACTACCGAAGCGGAAGCCGTGGCGGGGTTAAGCTCATCGCGAACGGTCGGCATTGTGCCTGCCCAGTCCCCGCGCGAAACGTAAGTTATACTGCCGTCGCCGGCGTTTACTTCTTCGAATTGATTAGTCGCTTCCGTCTTGTCGCTCGCGCGCTTTCCGTCTGCGGAATCCTTGTAAACAATCTTCTTGTCAACGCTGAATTTTTTAGTCAAATCTTCTTTTACCGTGTGCGCGTCGCTTCTTAAGCTGAGAATGTATTCGCCCGCGTCGAGAACGTAGCACTTTTCGGTCTTATAGTCGTAGCTTGCCATATCGTCGTAATCGAATTCGATTGTTACGGTGTCTTTATCGCCTTTTTTGAGCGATTTCGTCTTAGCGTAACCGACGAGTTCGACCGCGCTCTTTTCAATGCCGCCTTTAGTGTAAGGAGCGGTCATGTAAACTTCTACGACGTCTTTGCCTTCAACGCTGCCCGTGTTGGTAACGGTGACGGAAACGGAGATTTTACCGCCCTTTTCGCCTATCCTCCAAACGGGGTCGCTCCAAGAAAAAGTCGTGTAAGAAAGTCCGTAACCGAACGGATACTGAACGTGTTTTTGATACTCTGCTTCTTCCGCGGCGGTGTAAACGTTGTCATCGCCTATGAAGCGCGTTTCGTAGTAACGATAGCCCACATAAATACCTTCGTAATAGTGGTAATATCTCGCGTTGTTTTCGTCGAGAGATTTTATTCTCTTGTTGGCGTACGCCGTGATATCCGACCATTCGGAAGCGTTAGTGTATGCGTTGGTGCCGTAAGTGTAATATGCGGGGTTATCCGTTACGTCATAAGAATACGTATCGGAAAGCTTGCCGCTCGGGCTTACTTTGCCGGTGAGAAGATTGCCTACGCCGTAAGTGCCGTAGTTGCCCGGGGTTGCCATAAACAAAACCGCGTCAATGTCGTACTCTTCAAGGCAACCGATTTCAAACATAGTTGCGTTGTTAAGTAAAACTATAACCTTAGAAAAGTCCTTTTTGAGGTTTTCGAGCATGTTGCGTTCATAGCTCGTAATCTGCAAATAGTTTTTGCCCTCGCCCGTTTCGCCCTCCGCGTTCTGCGTTACGGGCGCGTCGTTCTTTTCGGAAGCGGTACGGCTCATAACGTAAATTGCGATATTAGAGTAGGCTTTCGCGCTGTCGATATAACCGTCCGTCTTAATCTTGTCGTACTTGAATTCCTTAATCGTGTAGCTCGTTTCCATCGTAAAGATATTGCCGGCTTTGTCGTCCGTCGTCTGGTTGTACTGGTAAGTATAAAGCGACGAATTGACTTCAAGCCCTGCTGCTTCAAGACCTTGCTTGATATCCGCAGACGGAGCGGCGTTGCCTACCGAGGACGAGCCGCCCGCGGCGGTTAACGGCTTAACCGAGTAATACCCGAAAAGGTTGACCTTAGTGCCGCTTGCCAAGGGCAAAGTGTTATCTTCGTTTCTTAAAAGCACCGCGCCCTCTTCCATTGCTTTGACGCTGACGTTCTTTGAATTTTCGACCGCCTGATCGCCCGTTAAGTCGCCGAGCGCGGAATTGCCTTTTTCAGAAAAGCTACTCCACCACAACGTGATGAAGGAACTTGCCGAAACGCTTAACACCGCGGTAACGACCATGATGACCGCAAGCACTGCCGAAACGACTATGCCCACGATACCGAGAGTTTTTTTCTGTTCCATAATTTACCTCCGTAAATTTTTCGTATATTTTTCGGCTTTCGTATTTAAAAAGCCGAAAATAACTTCGTTATTCCGCTTTTTCTTCGTTTTCTCTGCCGGTCGTCAAGGCGTTTACGGCAATCGCTAAGTATGGTAAAAGCGTGATAAGCGCGGAAGCGACGAACCAAAAATCAACCGTTCTGTAAGCTTCCTTTTTCGTCGCGAAAAACGCCAAATCCGCTATCATAAGAACGAGGCATATACCAATGCCGACGAAGCCCGCCGCGCCCGTTTTTTTTGCGTTGCCTTTAAAGGTTTTGCCTATAAGTGCAAGAACGATAAGCACGAGATGAATGAAAAGATAGCACGCGTCCTCCAAAAGATTGAGCGAAGTCTGAAATTCGTCAATTAAGCTTATCGCCGCAACGATAACCACACCGAGTTCGGCAAAAATCATAAACAGAAAAGATTTGTGCGCGCCGAATTTTTCGTTGTCGCTAATAGCCGGCAAAAGCGCGTAAACAATCGCAGCGCAGTAAAGAGACGCAACTATCAGCATTACCGCCCACCGCGCGATTAAGTCAACCGAAACGAATCTTGCGTAAGTCCGCGAAGATAGGTTGACAATCGAAACCACTACCGTCGCAAGCAACAAAATCACGCCCGCGATAAATAAAATAAGGTTGTTTTTGTCTTTCAATCTTTTAAAATCCATATGGAAGCTCCTTGCGTTTTTTTACGAGCATATCTTATCACGAGGAAAAAAACTTTGCAATATGCGCTTTACGAATTGCAATGTTTTTCGGCAACTCTGCCATTTTGACTATACGAACGGTAACTTTTTTAGTACGAACGGTAAAAAACGGCTTAAAAAAACCGCTTGAACGGAATAAACGCAAATTATCCGGACAAACGGCATAAAAAACCGCCTTTATCGGCAAAACCTTTCGGCGGGGATATATTCGCATGTGTTTCAAGACACAAAAAACCGCCCGAGGCGGAGAAATGACCGACACGGGCGGAATGTTACTATATGATTTGATGTTTAACTTACGCTTTCTTTTGAGTCTTTTGAGCGGCTTTTACCATGTTATCGTAAGCGATAATCTGGGGTTTGTACTGCTTTTCGAAGGTTTCAAAAGCTTTGTCTTTGGCGGTGTTAGCCGCTTTGTCGATATCCTTAACGGAAGCTTCTAACTTAGTTTTGATTTCCGAGGGCAACTTCGCCTTAATGGTATCGATTGCTTCGTAAGCTTTGTCGAACGTAGTAGAAGCTACTTCTACACCCGTTTGCGCAAGCGTTTTCATTCCCGCAAGAGTTTTTTCGGCAGCGTCGAGGGTAGCCTTTTTGGTGGCAAGAATTGCTTCCGCGGCTTGTTTTTCGATACTGTCTGCCATTTCCGCTACGATAGCTTTCTGCTTGTTGTATTCTGCTTTTGCGTCGAGAACGGCTTTAACTGCCTGCTGATACTTGCTGTCTGCGGACACAAAGTAAGTGTTGTAAGCTTCGAGAACGGCTTTTTCTGCGGATTTGAGAGCTTCTTTTGCCTTGTCGAGCTGTTCGACGGCTTGCTTGTAAGCTTCGTCAACAGTGCCGATAGCTTTTATTACGGCTTCGTTTTCGGCGATTTTGATTTCCGAATTTTTAGCTTTATAATACATCTGGCGAAGTTCTTCCGACATAAGCTCGGCGGTTTCCTTTCTCGATTCGCCTATGTATTTGATAAGCTCTTCGGTGTCCATTTTTTCGGCTTCGGCTTTGTCAAGACCCATAGCGATAGCCATTTTGCGGAGTTCTTCAACGCCTTTTGCTTTTCCTTCCTTAACAGCCGCGCCGATGCCGCTGTCTTCGATGTACTTATCGACTTTGCCCTTTACGCTGTCGTAAATCTTTTTAGCCGTTTCCGCGTTGCCGCTGACCGCGATTTTAACTTCGCCGTCCGTTTTGCTCGCTTCGCCTTTTACGAGATAGCCCTGCTGAGTGGCAAGTTCTACAACGAGTTTTGCGCCGTCTTCCGCCGTTTTGCCGACGAAAGCCGTTCCGCTGATAAGCACCGCGCCGTCGTCGTTAAGAGCGGTAACGGATACGATTTTATTGTCTTTATCGAGAGTGAATTCTACGGACGGGTTGATGTCTACCGTCATATAGGATTGCGCTTCCGCCGTCTTGCCGGAACAGCCCGCAAAGCTTACTATTCCGAAGCACATAACCGTCGCTAATACAAGCGACATAATTTTGCCGTAAGTTTTCATAATTAAATGCTCCTTGTATTTTTTTGAGAATCTCAAGCGTAGCTTTAAGCTGCGCCCTTTCCCTTTTTGTTGTCTATATTTTATCACTTTTTTATATGAATTGCAAGCGATTTTATGAACATTTTTTAACTATTTGCACACATTTTTCACTTATTTTTCACATTTAGGCAGAAAGTTCGACCTTTCGCCCCTATTAAGCCCGAAAAAAGCGAAATGAAAGCGAAAGGCCGATTTGAAAGGAATGTTAAGAAGGTGTAATCTTAGTCGATAACAAGAACGTTAAAGTCAAACGTCGCCGACAAGCCGTAGAAGTCGCCCGTGGAGACGGTGGCTTTTTGAAGCCCCGTTTTGTTATAATCTACGCCGGAAATCATGTTTTCCGTAATGTTTAGTTCGAAGCCGTTTTCGAAGCGATAAAAGATATTGGTGTACTGCACGAGGTGTTCCGGCGGCGTGTTTGTATAAGTAGAGGCTTTTTCGCCCCGCCTCACGATAATAAAGTTATTTCCGCTAAGGTCCGTCAATTTTCCGTCGCGCGCGGCAAAAACCGCCGTTTTATAAGTTTCGCTACCCGTAGACGGGCGGAGATAAAAGCAATCCACATGTCCGCCGGAGCCGCGAATATAGCGGAATTTGACAATATTTTCGCCCTTTTTGAGGTGAACGGTGGCAACCTTTGCCGTCGTGTAGCACATAAGATTGTTCCAACTGAAATATTTTTTTGTCGAATCGTACTTACTTGAGTAG
>CAKQSU010000107.1 GCA_934273135.1 uncultured Clostridia bacterium | reverse complement strand
GCTTTATGCCCCTCGGGCGTTTCTATGCCCTCGTAAAGGTACTGCGCCACGCTCATGACCTGCGGAGCCGACAAGGAAAGCTTAGCCGAAGCGTCCTGTTGAAGCGTGCTTGTCGTAAACGGCGGCAACGGATGCGAAGATACTTTGCTCTTCTTCACGTCCTTGACGTAGGAATCACCGTTCTTCACCGCCTCGTAAACGCTTTCCGCCTCTTCGCCGTTTGCCGGGCGGTATTTTTTACCGTTCTTTTCGGATAAAAGGGCTTTCAGTTTATGCTTGCCCTTACCGAATTCGCCGTAAATGAGCCAGTATTCCTTAGGTTCGAAAGCCTGGATTTCACGCTCTCTGTCCACAACCATTTTAAGCGCTACCGACTGAACGCGCCCCGCGGAAAGTCCGTCTTTTATCTTCTTGCACAAAAACGGGCTTAATTTGTACCCGACGAGCCTGTCTAAAACCCTTCTCGCCTGCTGACTGTCCACGAGGTTATAGTTAATGTCCCTCGGGTTAGCGAGCGCGTTTTTAACGGCTCTTTCGCTTATTTCGTTGAAAACTATTCTCTGCGCTTTGTCCTTTATCCCGAGTACTTCCTGTAAGTGCCAGCTTATGGCTTCTCCTTCGCGGTCGGGGTCGGTTGCGAGGAATATTTTTTCGGCTTTGTCCGATTCCTCTTTGAGTTTTTTGATAACGGGTCTTTTAGCCGCCGTTATAACGTAGTTGGGTTCGAAGTTCCCCGCCACGTTTACGCCCAATCTCTTTTCCGGTAAATCTCGTACGTGTCCGCCGCTTGCGTCAACGCTGTACTTGCCTTTAAGATATTTCTCAATCGTTTTCGCCTTGGACGGCGATTCGACAATTATCAGTTGCATCGATTTCTCCTTGCTTTTTTTATTCAGTATAACGGAAAAACTAAATTTTAACCAAAATTTTCCGTTTAAACGACAAATTGATTTATGATTTTTTTCTTATTTTACGGCTTTATAAACATTTCCCGCCGTTTTGACTATAAAACCCGATATTTCGAGCGACGAAAGCGCAGGCGCAAGTTCGTACATTTTAAGCCCCGTTTTTTCTACAAGTTTGTTTACGTCGTCGAAGCCGTCTTTTATAGCCGAAAGCACCTCTTTTTCTTCGTCTTCGAGTTCGACTTCTTCCTCTTCGGTTGTTCTTTCTATTCCTAAAAACGAAAGTATATCGTCCGCGCAGTCGCATAACGACGCGCCCTCTTTTATAAGTTCGTTGTTAAGCTCGCCCGAAGAAATGCCTATCGAGTACGGATAAGCAAAAACTTCTTTGCCGTATTCGAGCGCGAATGTAGCGGTGTGCCTTGCTCCGCTTTGTCTTTCGCCGGCGGCAATCAGCACGCCTTCCGAAAGCCCCGCTATAATTCTGTTTCTCACGGGGAACATCCACGGCTTAGGCGCGACAAACGGGTTGTGTTCGCTCACTACAAGTCCCTTTTTCTCTACCTCTTTTATAAGGTTTTTGTTGTATTCGGGATAAACGTGTTTTATGCCGCCCGCAAGCACGGAAATAACTTTGCCGCCGCCCGCAAGGCTGCCTTCTATCGCCGCTTTGTCCGCTCCGCCCGCGCTTCCCGTAACTACCGTAACGCCGTTTTTGACGAGAACTTCGGAATGTTCTTTTATCAAAGCCGTCGCGTACGGCGGGCATTTTCTTGACCCGACTATCGCAAAGCACTTGCTTTTTAAAAGCGTTACGTCGCCGTTACAGTATAAGCAGAGCGGCGGCGCGGAAATGTTTTCAAGGCTTTCGGGATAATTTACGGAGCCTCTCGCAATAACCGTCGTATTCTCTTTTTCGTACTTTTCGAGCGTATATTCCGCGTAGTCCTCGTCGAACGCCGCAAAAACCGTCTTTATCTTCGCTTCGTCTATGATTCCGTTAAGCGCGTCGCCGCGCCTTAAACACATATCGAACAAATTTTCGGGTTTTTCCGCACGGGACAAAATCGCGGCTTTGTTTTTATATTCGAGTCCTTCGAGGGAATCGAGCAAAATTATCGCTTTTTCGCTTAATGAGTAATTCATAATTACACTTCGTTATTGTCGAGCGAACGGTAGCCTATCGCTTCGAGTAAATGCTTTTTTTGTATGTTTTCGGAATAATCGAGGTCGGCAATCGTGCGTGCAACCTTCAATATTCTGCTTCTTGCCCTTGCCGAAAGCCCGAGCGTTTTGAAAGAGTTTTTGAGTATTTCTTCGCACTTACCGTCAAGCTTACAATACTTTGCAAGATGGCTTTCTTTCATTCTCGCGTTAAGAAGTATTCCGTCCGCTTTAAAGCGTTCCGCTTGTATTATACGCGCCTTATTAACCCTTGCGCGCACCTTTTCGCTCGGCTCGGCTTCTTCTTTACTTGAAAGGTCCTCGTAGTTTACTCCGTCCACCTGAACCTGAATATCTATTCTGTCGAGAAGCGGTCCCGAAATCCTTGAACGATACTTTCTGATCTGCGTATCCGTGCAAGTGCATTTTTTTGCAGGGTTGTCGCTTCCCAAATTTCCGCACGGGCAGGGATTCATGCTCGCAACGAGCATAAACTCCGCGGGGTATCTTACGTTCCCTCTTGCGCGGGACACCGTAACCACGCCGTCCTCGAGCGGCTGGCGCAAACATTCGAGCGTACTGCGAGGATATTCCGGCATTTCGTCGAGATAAAGCACGCCGTTGTGCGCAAGGCTTATAAGCCCCGGTTTTATCGACGAGCCGCCGCCTATAAGCGAAACGGACGAAGCCGTATGATGCGGGGTCACGAAGGGACGAGAAGTCACCACGCCGTCAAAGCTCATGTCTCCGTACACGGAATGTATAGCCGTCGTTTCGAGGGCTTCTTCGAAAGTCATATCGGGCATTATCGTCGGTATGCACTTTGCAAGCATCGTTTTGCCCGCGCCCGGCGCGCCCGTCATAAGCATATTGTGTCCGCCACTCACGGCAACTTCCAAAGCGCGTTTTGCCGCAAACTGCCCCTTGACGTATTTTAAGTCGCTTCCGAAAGCGTTCTCGCCCTCTTCGGGTTTAAACGACGTATGCGGAAAAACGTTCATTTCTCCGCCGCGCATAAAAGAAATAACTTCTTTGAGCGTTTCCGCTCCGTAAACTTCGATTCCTTCGACGAGCGCGGCTTCTTTGGCGTTGTCGTAAGGAATTATAACGCGCTTGAATCCGTTGTCTTTTGCCGAAAGCACCATCGGCAAAACGCCCGAAACCTTTCTTATTCTGCCCTCGAGAGAAAGTTCGCCGAGCATAAAAAGGTCGCCTAAGTCCCGAACGCACGTCTTGTCTGCGTTCTTTATAATGGCGCAAGCAATCGCAAGGTCCAAGGAAGCCCCCTCTTTTTTCACGTCTGCGGGCGCAAGGTTCACGGTAATCGCTCCGTAAGGCACCTTCGCACCGGAATTACGGATAGCCGAGCGAACCCTGTCCTTTGATTCTTTGACGGCAGCGTCGGGAAGTCCTACGATAGAAAACGCGTCCTCGGCGTTCGGGTTGACGTCGGCTTCCACGTCCACGGGTATTCCGTTAAGCCCGTAAAGGGCGTAGCTTTTTACGAGAGAAAGCATCTTTTCTCCTTTGCCGATACTCTCGGCTTTTATTCGACTTTTTCCATTGTAATACGAATTTATCGTTTTTGCAATTGTTTTTTACGGACTTTCGGAAATTTCTTATATATATTGTAAAGCGATTTTTCGCCGATATCGAGGTATAAACAAAGTTTTGCTACGCAAAATAGTGGTAAATGGCAATTATTTTTTTTCGCGCGGTAATTCTTTTAATTACTCTTTTGTTCGTAATGCGCCTCATGGGCAAACGACAGATAGGAGAAATGCAACCGTTTGAATTTATTATAACTCTTTTAATCGCCGAGCTTGCCTGCGTGCCTATGGCGGACGTTTCCATTCCCCTTTTGTACGGAATAATCTCCGTGCTTGCGGTTTTCATTCTTCATCAGCTGCTGACCGTTTTGGAGCAGTCGAGCGACAAGCTCCGCCATGTGATAAGCGGTAAGCCCTCCGTCGTCATCAATCTCGACGGCGTGGACGTAAAGGAACTGCGCCGCAACAACATGGGCGTGGACGACTTAATCGAATCTATGCGCAACAGCGGCAACTTTTCCCTCGATTCCGTCTTTTACGCCGTCTACGAAGCCAACGGCAAACTTTCCGTTTTAAAAAACGAGCAGAAAAAAAACGAAAAGTTACCACTTTTAATCGTGTCCGAGGGCAAAATCAATTTCAAAAACTTAGAGCTTGCTCACCTTGAAAAGGACTTTGCCGAAAGATTAACGAAAGAGCAGGGCGAAAAGATTAAAAACGTCGAGGTTTTAACTCTCGACGGCGACGGAAACGTATACTTTAAAGCCAAAAACAAGCCTTACAAAACCTTTAACGTAACGCTCGCGGAGGAAACGCAAAAATGGTAAGATCGATAATTTCCATAATCGTAGCCGCATTAATAACCGTAGCTTGCGGCGTTTACGAAAATTTGTATTTAAGAAAAACTTTTAACGACTTAACGGAAGTTTTTTCGACCGTGGAGGACAAAATAAACGCCGAAAGCGTCACGGAAACGGACGTCACGGCGGCGCAAACGGCATGGCTTAGCAAAAAGAAAAGCCTTCACGTTTTTATACCGCACACGGAGATAAAAGAAGTTGACCTTTGGGTTTCGGAATGTCTTTTTTACGCCCGCTCCGGCAATTACGAAGAAGCCGGCGACAAGGTCGAAGTTGTCCTCGAACTTTTCGAGCAAATCCCCAAAACCTTCCTTATACGGATAGAAAATTTATTCTGACAAAAACCTCTCGCGCAACGCGCGAATATCGATTGCCCGCTTGCGGCGACAAACCACACCCACGCCAACCTTCGCCCGCTCGGCTTTGCCAAGCTTTCAGAGCAGCCCGTCGCGCGGCAACTCTGGTCCCCATACCGACCTTCCCCCGCATGCCGAAAATCGGCAGGCTCTGTGG
>CAKQSU010000106.1 GCA_934273135.1 uncultured Clostridia bacterium | reverse complement strand
GGGTCAAGATGAAAGCCGACAAAAAGGGCAGGAGCGCGTTAAAGGACAGCGTGAAAATCGTCAGCGACAAAAACGGTATTTACGTCACCGTCTGCGTGTCCATTCTTTACGGTTACAACGTGCCGGACGTTTCTTATAACATTCAGCACGAAATAAGGCAAAACGTAGAAAGCATGTCAAAGTACAAAATTTCTAAGGTTGACGTGTTTATTAACGACGTTTTGTTCGACAACGCTTTAATCGATAATTAAAGACATTTTACGCCGTACCTTTCGTACGGCTTTTTGTCATACTCGGGTAATTTTAATCCGCATTTTTTTGCGGGCAACGGAGCATTAACAATGAGGAAAGACGCAAGAGAAACAGCATTCAGAATACTTTATTCAAGGCTTTATAACGACGGCGATTCGTCGCCGCTTTTTGAAGAACTTTCAAAAGAGGCAAAACTTACGGACAGCGAAAAGCAGTACGCTTTGTCGCTTATTTACGCGGTAGATTCTCACCGCGAGGAAATAGATTCCGCAATAGAAGAACTCGCCGCAAAAGCAAATTACAGGCTCGACAGGGTTTACGCAACCGATAAGTGCGCGCTTCTTCTCGGCGTTGCGGAAATGACGTATATTAAGGATGTTCCGATAGTAGTCGCCATCGACGAAGCCGTGAACCTTTGCTCTAAGTATTCCACAAAGGAGAGCGCGTCGTTCGTGAACGGGGTGTTTGCGGAGTATAAAAAAAGGCTTGACGGCAAAGAGGTGAAACAATGATTATTCTCGACGGAAAATTAACGAGCGAAAAATTGAAATCGGAAGTTAAGGCTAAGCTCGACGCTTATTACGCGTCCGGCGCGCCAGAATGCAATCTTGCCATAGTCGTCGTGGGCGAAGACCCCGCCTCCGCAGTGTACGTTCGCAACAAAAACCGTTCGTGCGCGGCTGTCGGCATAGGCAACAGGGTTATCGCTCTTCCCGAATCAAGCACGCAAGAGGAGGTCAACGAAGCCGTAAAAAAGCTCGCCGAGGACAAGAGCGTTCACGGCATTTTAGTCCAGCTTCCGCTCCCTGAAGGGCTTGACGGCGACGAGGCGACTTCCTTAGTCCCCGTCGAAAAGGACGTCGACGGATTTACCGCCGAAAGCCTCGGCAGGCTTATAACGGGCGAAGAGGGCTTTTTGTCCTGCACCCCCGGCGGGATCGTTTACTTATTGAAAAATTACGGAATCGAACTTAAAGGCAAAAAAGCCGTCATAATCGGCAGAAGCAAAATCGTCGGCAAGCCGCTTGCGCTCGCACTGTTGAACGAAGATTGCACGGTTACCGTTTGCCACTCTAAGACGCAAAATCTTAAAGAAATAACAAAGACGGCGGATATACTTGTCGCCGCGATAGGAAAGCCTCTGTTCGTCACCGCCGATATGGTAAAAGACGGCGCAGTCGTTGTGGACGTAGGCATAAACCGCACCGAAGCGGGGCTTAAAGGCGACGTGGACTTTGAAGCGGTTAAGGACAAGTGTTCATTCATAACTCCCGTTCCGGGCGGCGTAGGACCGATGACGGTCGCAAGCCTTATGAAGAACACTCTTGCCGCATACGAAAAGAGCTTAAAGTGATGGATTATTCCGCAGAATACGCCGCTTTGAAGGCAAAAGCGGACGAATATATAAGCAATTTTGCGGACGCGTTCGACGGGCAAAATAAGCTCGTTTCCGCAATGAAATACAGCCTTAACGCGGGCGGGAAAAGAGTGAGATTCGTTTTGGCTCTTGCCGCCGCAAAGGTTTACGGCGTCGGCGAAGAGGATATAATGCCGTTCGCACTCGCCGTCGAACTCATTCACACGTATTCGCTTATCCATGACGATTTGCCCGCGCTCGACAACGACGATATGCGCCGCGGCAAACCTTCCAACCATAAGGTTTTCGGCGAGGATTTTGCCGTGATTGCCGGCGACGGGCTTTTAAACCTTGCTTACGAAGTGCTTTTGTCCGCTTGCGATACGCCCTCAAAGGTGCGGGCGGCGGCAAAGATAGCCGAGCTTGCGGGGTACCGCGGAATGGTCGGCGGACAGGCTTACGACCTCGATTCAAGCGGGAAAACGGGCGAAGAATACCTTTATAAAATTCAGATAGGCAAAACGTGCGCGCTTATCGCGGCTCCGCTTGTCGCCGCGGAAATTTTAGCAGGCAAAAGCGGACAAGATATGCTCGAAGTCGGCAAAAACTTAGGGCTTATTTTTCAGTTCGGCGACGACTTATTAGACGTTTTCGGCGAAAAAGCGACCGTCGGCAAAACGCTCGGCAAGGATAAAGACGAAAACAAGCTTACCGCGCTTAACGTTTACGGGGTCGAAAAAACAAAGCAAATCATGCAAGAGCTTTGCGAAAAAACGGTTGAAAAGCTTAAAAAAATCGGCAACGCCGAATTTTTGGAAGAATTTGCAAAAAGCCTTTTGACGAGGACGTATTGATGCGGCTCGATAGTTTTTTATTCGAAAAAGGATATTTTTCTTCGCGCAACAAAGCCGCCGAGTGCGTAAAGCGCGGCGAAGTTTTGCTTGACGGCAAAATTGAGAAAAAACCGTCCAAGGAAGTTTTCGGAACGGAAAAAATCGAGATAATTTCTCCCAAAAAATTCGTTTCGCTCGGCGGGTACAAGCTCGACAAGGCGTTAAGCGATTTTTCGGTCGACGTAAACGGGCTTACATTTGCCGATATAGGCGCGTCTACGGGCGGGTTTACGGATTGCCTTTTGCAGCGCGGCGCAAAAAAAGTTTACGCGGTTGACGTGGGCGAAAATTTGCTTGACGAAAGCTTAAAAAGCCATTCGCGCGTAGTTGCGCTCGACAAAGTAAACGCGCGGAACATGACCGAGCAAACGATTGGAGAAAAGGTAGACGGCGTTGTCGCCGATTGCAGTTTTATTTCCTTAAAGCTCATTCTCCCCGCAACTTTGAAAATTTTAAAGCCCGACGGGTTTATCGTTGCTCTTATCAAACCGCAGTTCGAGTGCGAAGGCAAGGGCTTAACAAAAACGGGCTTATTGCGTGAGGAAAAAGCTCGGGTCAAAATAGTCGAGGATATTTCCGACTTTGCTTCCTCTCTTTCGCTCGTTACCGAAAAAGCCACGCACGCGCCCGTCAACAAAGATAAAAACGTGGAATATCTCGTAAAATTTTCGTTTACGGGTAAACAAATGACGAAAGAACAAATTTTAAATTCGATAAGGGTAAAAACATGATCGGAGTGTATCTCGGGAAAAACGACGAACAGACTTTTTCGGTTGCGGAAAAAATCGTTTCCGCGCTTTTGGCTGCGGGGTTTACCGTTACAAAAAAGTTTTCGTCCGACTCTTCCCGCTTTGAAGGTCGGCTTAAATTGCTGATTGTTTTCGGCGGCGACGGAAGCGTTTTAAAAGCCATATCGCTTACGGACGATAAAATACCTGTCGTTGCAATAAACACGGGGAATTTGGGCTTTTTAACAAGCTATAACGGCGACGAAACGGAAAAACTCATTGACGACATCAAAAAACGCAGCCTTAAATTTTCCGAGCGCGCGCTTATAGACGTAATCACGGAAACGCAAACTTTTTGCGCGCTTAACGACGCATTCGTTTTAAAGGATTTTAATTCCGACAGGGCGGGCGGTTGCGTTCGGCTCGAACTTTTTATCGGCGGAGAGTACGTCGACTCTTACGTTGCGGACGGGCTGATCGTGTCTACCCCTACGGGTTCTACGGCGTACGCGCTTTCCGCGGGCGGACCGGTAATAACGCCGTCGCTCGACTGTCTCGAAGCCGTTCCCGTGTGCGCGCATTCTCTGCACGCTCGCCCGATAGTTTTTCCCGCGGAAAAGGACGTAAAAATCACAGTGAACAGCTGCTCCAAGCCTTGCGCCGTTTATGCCGACGGAGCGTTCGTCTGCTCGCTCGCGCCAGGAAAAAGCGTAGTAGTAAAGAAAAGCAAAAGGACTGTCGATATTTGCTTTGCAAACGGCAAATTTTTCGATAAACTCAACAAAAAATTAAATTATTGGTCTACCACGGGAGAAGACGATGGGAAAAAATAAAAGACAACAAATCGTTCTCGATATCATTTCGAAAACGGAAGTAAACACTCAGGAAGAACTTTTGACGATACTTGCCGAAAAGGGGCTTGCCGTAACGCAGGCAACCGTATCGCGCGACATAAAGGACTTAGGGCTTATAAAAACTACTGGGCTTGTAAAAAAATACAGGTACGTTCTGCCGGACGAAGCGCGCGCGGGCGGCAAGGCTGCGGAGCAATTCCGCCACGCCGTAAAATGCGTGCTTAAAGCGATGAACACGGTGGTTGTAAAGACTATTTCCGGCAACGGGAACGCTGTCGCCGCGCTTATCGACAACATGAACATCGAATGGATTGTCGGCACCATCGCCGGCGACGACACGATTTTTGCCGTCGCCAAAAATGAGGAAGACGCAGACAAAATCGTCGCGGAGCTTACCGCGCTGTTATAATTTTTCATTAGGAGCGGCGAAATGCTTAAATCGCTTACCGTAAAAAACGTGGCTTTGATAAAAGAAGCCGAAATACGATTCGGAGAAAAACTCAACGTGCTTTCCGGCGAAACGGGCGCGGGCAAATCCGTCGTTATGGAGTGCGTAAACTTCGCTCTCGGTCAAAAAGCCGACAAGACGATGATACGCCGCGGTTCGACGAGTTGTTCCGTCGTTTGCGAATTCGATGTTTCTTCTCCCGCCGTGAAAAACGCTCTTGAAGAAGCCGATATCGAAGCTGACGGCGAACTAATCGTCAAAAGAACGTTTTTTGAGGACGGAAAAGGCTCGATAAGGATAAACGGCGAACCGGTAACGGCTCAGATGCTAAAAAAACTTACGTCGCTGCTCGTTGACGTACACGGGCAAAGCGAGCATTTTTTGCTCTTGAAAGAAGCAAATCAACTTGAACTTCTCGATAAGCTCGGGAAAGAAAAAATATCGAATATCAAAGATAGAATCAAGG
>CAKQSU010000105.1 GCA_934273135.1 uncultured Clostridia bacterium | reverse complement strand
GAACTGAACGCCGTTAATCTTCAAATCGCCGTAGAGGGCGCAACGTTTTTGTGGAAAAACGATTCGCTTCCGCTCGAAAAGGAAAGCTCGATTAGCTTTTTCGGTCAAAGAAGCGTCGACTGGGCATACGTCACGGGCGGCTCCGCTTCCACGGACGTAAAAGGCGCGCCGACATTGCGCTCGGTATTCACCGACGCGGAATTTTCGGTAAACAGAACGCTTTGGAGCTTCTACGAAAACGCGGGATATAGAGGCACAATGTGCAGAAAGATAAACGAAGCGCCCTGGTCAAAGGTCAGTTCGGCTTCATCGTCGTTTAAGAACTATTCGGACGCTGCGATAATAACGCTCGGGCGTTCGGGCGCGGAAAACAACGACTTATTGACTGCCGACTCGGACGGGCTTGACGGAAGTTATCTCGATATTTCAAAAGACGAGCAAGAACTCATAACAGAAGTTGTCAAGCTCAAAAAGAGCGGAACTTTCAAAAAGGTTATCATCTTATTGAACAGCGACCATGCGTTTTCGATGAAGAACATTATGCCGTTCAAAGCGGACGTTGACGCATGCCTTTGGGTAGGCTCGGCGGGCAGAAACTCCGCGCAAGCCGTTTGCGACATTCTTTCGGGCAAAGCAAACCCCTCGGGTTCGCTCCCCGATACTTACCTTTACGACAATCTTAAATCTCCCGTTATGCCTAATATGGGCGACTTTACTTACGGCAACGCCGAAAAGTATCCCGAGATAGGGCAACGCGTTAACTGGGGCAACAGAGAACTCAGCTACATAGTTTACGCCGAAGGCATTTATTCCGGGTATCGCTACTACGAAACGCGTTACGAGGACGTCGTTTTAAAACGCGGCAATGCGGGCAGCTTTAAGTACGAGGACGAAGTGGCTTATCCGTTCGGTTACGGCGAAAGCTACACGAGCTTTGCGCTTTCTCAGTTTAAAGCTACCGAATCGGGCGAAAACTATAAACTTTCCGTAACCGTTACAAACACGGGCGATACGGCGGGCAAAAAAGCCGTGCAGGCGTACTTGCAGAAACCTTACACCGAATACGACAAGCAGAACAAGATTGAAAAAAGCGCGGTCGAACTCGTAGGCTTTGCAAAGACCAAGCAGCTCGGCGCGGGCGAAAGCGACACGGTGGAAATCACCGTTCCCAAGGAAAGCTTGAAGTGCTTCGACACTTACGGCGCGGGGACTTATATCCTTGAAAAAGGCGATTATTATTTGACTATCGCTTCTTCCGCGCACGAAGCCGTCAACAACGTGCTTGCCGAAAAAGGCAAGACTACCGCCGACGGAATGACCGAAAACGGAGATAAAAGCTTCGTTAAAAAAATCACTGTTTCCGCCGACGATTTCTCTAAGTATTCCACTTCTTCCACGGGCTACGAGATAGAAGAACGCCTCGATATGGTTGATATTCAACGTTACAAAAATAAGGGCGACAACTCCGTAACGTATATGACGAGAAGCGACTGGACGGGAACGTACCCCAAGACCGTCAGCCTTGCGCTCAACGACAAAATGGCGGGCGATTTGGCTATTTGCAAAACCCCCGTTGAGGACGAAAACGCAAGCGAATATAAATTCGAATACGGCAAAGAAAACGGCTTAAAGATAGTAATGTTTAGAAACGAAGATTACGATTCCGAACTGTGGGACGATTTACTCGACCAAATGACGCTCGAAGAGCAAGTTTTGCTTAACGTTTACGGCTCTCTTTCCACCCGCCCGGTGGACAGCGTATTTCTTCCGCAGACCGCCGATTTTGACGGACCGATGGGCTTAAGAAAGTACACTCTCGAAGGGACGAACAACTCTTGTTGTTTTGCGAGCGCGGTCGTTCAGGGCGCAACCATGAACGAAAAACTTATAGAACGGCTCGGCGAAATGTTCGGCGAACAAATGCTTCATGCCGATTATCAGGTAGTGTACGCGCCCGCTTGCAACATTCATCGCTCGGCTTTTTCCGCAAGAAACAGCGAATATTACTCGGAAGACGGCGTTTTGAACGGCAAAATGGCAGCCGCTTGCATACGCGGAGGGCAGAGGAAAGGCGCGATACTCACCGTTAAGCACTTTGCCTTAAACGACCAGGACTACAACCGTTACGCGGTGGGCGTTTGGTGCAACGAACAAGCCGCGCGCGAAGTATTCATCAAGCCTTTCGAATATGCCGTTAGAGAGGGCGAAACGCTTGCCGTAATGACCTCTTACAACCGTACCGGCGTGCTTTGGTCGGGCGGCAACTACAACCTCGTCACCGAAATTTTGCGCAACGAATGGGGCTTTAAAGGCGCGGTTTTCTCCGACGCATGGTCGTCGTCCAACGTAGGAGCCATGAACTATATCGATGGTCTAATGGCGGGCAACGATATAGAATTTACGTCGGGAACGTACGCGAGCCTTTCTAAATACCTCGAATCCCCGACGGTAAAGATGAGATTGAGAGAATCGGCGAAACACGTTCTTTACGCGCTCTCTCACTCCAACGCGATGAACAAATTAACTTCCGATTCGGAAATTATCCACACGACTGCCTGGTGGGTATACGCGCTAATCGCGATAGACACGTTTTTCGGGCTGGTTCTTGCCCTCTCGGTCGTAATGCTTGTTCTTGCCGTAATCAAAAACGTGCGGCTCAAAAAGGGCGGCGGCATGCTTGCGTAAACCCTCAAAAGTGGGGCTATAAGTCGATTATCGCACAAAAACGGCAACAAAAACTAAATAAAGCTTTAATCCCTCCTGCTAAACAACGGGAGGGGTTTTTGCTTGTACACCGTAAAATGTCAACGAAAATTATTATCAAATTGCGGATTGTCAAAGCTCGCTTTGATAATAATTTTACACCTATTATGCTTTAAGGCTTTCGGAAGCAAAAAAATTAACTTTCAAAGGAATTTTTGCGTTTTGTTTTTTCGGGTTGCAAAATGAAAAAGTTTGTGGTATACTTACCGTAAAAGTTATTAAAAAGGCGAAAGGGCAAGAAATGGTTATTTATTTCGATACGGAAACGACGGGGCTTTGCCCCGGGAGGATAATTCAGCTTTCGTACATAAAAGAAAGCGAAAACGAGACGATAGGCAAAAATTTTTATTTTGCCGTGGATTATATCGAACCGTCCGCGCAGGCGGTGCATGGAATAAGCGTGGAAAAGCTCAAAGAGCTTTCGGGCGGAAAGACCTTTTCCGATTATGCGGACGAGATAGAGGAAGATTTTAAGGCTTCTTCTCTTGTCGTCGCGCATAACTTTTCGTTCGATTTGTCTTTTATGCTTGCGGAATTCCGCGGACTCGACACGTCGTTTCGGTATAACGAAAGCTTTGATACAATGAAGTATTTTACGCACGTTTTAAAGCTTCCTCGCAAAAGCGGAAAGGGGTATAAGTACCCTAAGCTTACGGAGCTTACCGAGTTTGCCGAAGTCTATCCGTATGACGTTTCCCGCACGGTCAAAAGCCTTTTCGGCGAGGGGTCGCTATCATTCCACAACGCTTGTTTCGACGCTTCCGCAATGTATCTCACCGTTAATTCCATGCGCGGCAAGCTTGCCGACCTCAACGAATTTTTTGCGGCAAAAATAAAGAGTTGACATTAAAAATAAAAGTCGTTGAAAACGCTTGACTTTAATCGGCGGAACGACTAAAATATAGTTGCTCATACAGACGGGAGTTGGTATGGGCTATTTTTTTCGCGGAGCATATTATCAAGTGAGTACAAAACAAAAGAAGTTTCTTTACGTAAGTTCGTTTTTTTTGATAGCTTTGGAAGCTCTCGTAAACGCGTTCAGTTACGAAATCTTCATTTTCCCCAACGATTTTGCGCCGGCGGGAGTGGGCGGTATTTCGACAATTCTGCAATACATTACGGGGCTTTTCGGCGAAGAGGTAAGCGCGGGCGTTTTCTCGCTCATTATTAACGTGCCTCTGCTCATCGTTTCGTTCTTTTTTCTCGATAAGGATTTTACCTTTAAAAACTTAGTCCACACCGTCGTTTTTTCGGTCGCGCTCGTGTTTTACAGAAAGCTTGACGTGCATGCGATAGCTTTCACCGCCGCGCCGGAGTCGGGCGGAAGAGTGCTTGCGGCAATCGCGGGCGGCGTGTTCAGCGGGCTTTTGTATTACGTTTCCGTGCGCCTCGGCGGGGCTACGGGCGGCGCGGATATAATCGCCGCGCTAATCAACAAAAAGAAGCCCGAATTCGATATGGTTTGGGTTATATTCGCAATAAACGTCGCAATCGCGATAACGTCTTTCTTCGTGTACGGGCAAAGCGGCAACATTGCTTCTTCCTATGAGCCGGTTATACTCTGCCTTATCTACTGTTTTGTGTCATCTACTCTGAGCGACTACTTCTTCAAAGGCGGTAAGTCTGCCGTCAAGTTTGAAATAATTACCACGCACCACGACGAAATTTCACAGGAAATAATCGAAAAGTTGCATCACGGCTGCACCATTTTAACGGGCGTGGGCGCATACAGTCATTCGGACAAGAAGGTTCTCATTTGCATCGTCAACCGCCGTCAAATCCCCGCATGCGAAAAGATACTCAAAAAGTACGACAACACTTTTGCGTTTATGGAAAACGTAAACGGCACGTTCGGCACCTTCAACCGCCGCGTAAAATAAGCGCGCCGTAAAAACAAAAATCAAACACTTTTCTTTTAAAAAATCAAATATTTTCTTGTAAAAAACGCAATCCGATTTTTCCTTTCGCCTTGCGTTTTTTTGTTTAACTTTTTTCTTTTTTTGCATAACAAGCGATATCGTATCTATTAAAAAGCCGATAAAAGGATTTTAAAAAAACACTTGACATTAGTTTTTTTTATGGTATAATGAAAAAAAGAAGCCGGTCGCGCACTCGTAGCGCGTCGCCGAACGGCGGAGCAACGGCGAACGGGTTTTTGACGAAAGACGGGAGGGAAATGCATGAAAATCGTGCTTGTAGAAGACGAGAAAGAAGAAGCAAGCTCTTTTAAAAAGCAGTTATATCG
>CAKQSU010000104.1 GCA_934273135.1 uncultured Clostridia bacterium | reverse complement strand
TCTCTTCGGTTCTCGGCACGATATAGGCGCGCAAAAGCTTGTAAGTAAGTTTTTCGAACGCTTGCTTTTCTAAGTTAGCGGGCAAAACAATTTCGTTCTCCGTCAAAAAGGCGCGTTTTTCTTCTGTTAGTCGTACGGTGTACGCCTTACCCAACAGCTCGATTTTTGCGCCGTTTTCAAGCGAAAACATATTTTCCGCATTGCTCTTTTTAACCCGCTCGACCGTGCGCAAAATCCATTCGCGCTTTTTAAAAACAAATTCTTCTATGCTTTTTTCGGGGTATCGAAGCGGTGCGCGAACGACGAGAGAGCCGTCACGCTCGACTATTACGGAAACCGTTTTTCTGCGGCTTCTTATTATTTTGTAAGTTATCTCGTTATCCATATCAATATCTTGTAAGTTATTTTGTTACATATATCTTAAATATTAAAACTTTTCTCTTCGGCTGTCAACAAAATCTTTTGAGCTGTCAACAAAAACTTCAACGAATACTCGCTTGTTGTACAATTTTCTTTTAGCAAAATGTATTGACATGGCTTTTTAGTTGTGGTACAATATAGACACTAAAAAAAATATGCCGCATCGCTTTAAAAAAAGCTTTGCGACGGGAGGATCAATTTTTATGGCTAAGAAAAAGAGAACTAATAATCTCACTCAAATCGTAACCGCCGCGGCGGTTCTGCTCGGACTCGTTGCGATAGCAATGATTTTCGTACCGACTATCGGCGTAAAAGACTCCGACACGACTTACACCGGTATGCAGCTTGCTTTCGGTTACAGCGTAACCAAGTCTGTCGCCGGTTTGTCCGCAACTCTCACTTACTTTGAATTTTCGTTCATGAGTTTGCTTACCTACATTCTCGCTCTTGCGGGTACCGTTGTTGCGTTGATGGGTCTTATCAAAAACAGCTTCGCTTCCGGTCTTTTCCGTATTATAGCGGCTGCTTGCTTCATCATCTCCGGCGTATTCTTCTTTATGGCAGTCAACTTCTGCGTTCCCGGCAAAGACATTTCGTCCTTAGTGTCGCTCGTTGGCGGAAACATTAAGAACTCTCTCATTCTTGCCGTAGGCGCGTACATCGGCGGAATAACCGCGATAATCGCAGGCGTTTGCGAACTCTTGTCCGTATTCGTTTTTAACAAGTAATTCACCGCACAAACTCACACGAGGTTTTCGGCTCACCGCCCTAAGCCTCGTTTTTTTTGTTTGCTCCCGCTCCCTCGGCGTATTTCTTCGGGCTGCAAGCAGCCCTCAGGCACGCGAACCACAAGGAACCCTTTCCTCGCTGTCCTCTCCGCCAAAACACAAAAATCCCGCATAGAATGCGGGTAAGCGTCTTTCGATAATATCGGACAGGATAACGCCGTTTCCCACGCAAGAGTGTGAGCCTCGGCGTATGTCGGCTTTCCGCCGACACGCGAACCACAAGGAACCTCTTCAGCTCTGTCCTCTCCGCCAAAACACAGAAAATCCCGCATAAAATGCGGGTAAGCGTCTTTCGATGATATCGGACAGGATAACGCCGTTTCCCACGCAAGCGTGTGAGCCTCGGCGTATGTCGGCTCCGCCGACACGCGAACCACAAGGAACCTCTTCATCTCTGTCCTCTCCGCCAAAACACAAAAAATCCCGCACAAAATGCGGGATTTTCGGGTTTTGGCGGAGAGGACAGGATTCGAACCTGCGGTACGTTTCCGTACACAACATTTCCAATGTTGCACCATCGACCACTCAGACACCTCTCCAAAAAGTCGATTTCGCTTTGTCAGCCTATATATTATATAAAAAGCCGCCCGCGTTGTCAACTTAATTTCACAAGTTTTTTACAACGATTTTAATAATTTTTGCAACTACTTGCTTATTTTTTTAAAAAACAATCGAACAATTGCTTTATTAGTCTTTGAACGAGCAATTTAAACAACAATATTGTTTTTCCGCGGCGTTTTCATTCCGTAAGATGACAATTGATATTATACAGCAGTTGAAAAATTCGGAAAAATATAGTATAATAAAATAAATTAAGATATTCGCGGAGGATAGGCGCATGAAAAAAGTTACAATCACAAAAAAGCGTATTGCAATAATATTGTCGGTTGCGGCTATCGTTGCTCTATTTGCAGCAATATTAGTTTTGTGTTTGACAAAATATTACGCGCCGAAATACTTAACGGAAAGTTGCGACTTAGAGATTAAAGACGAAAACTCTTCGAGTAAAATTTATTTCGACAAAACATACGGAGAAAACGCTAAAATTTACCTCGGTTCGGATATCAAAAACACAAAAACGATAGATTTTTTGATAGAAAACTCCGTCAACGCATACGCTTTAATTAAAAACAACGATTTGCTAAAAAATGATTTTACCGTCATTATAAGCGACAATCTCGTTTCTAACCACTTTTTCGACAAAGCGTTAGGATTGTGCGTTTCTTTGCCGACAAAAATTACTTACGAAGAAATAACGAGCCGGTTTTTATCCTCTCAAAACACCGAAAGCGACTTGCCGTTCGGCGTTTACGCGGGTATTTCGGCAACGCTTACAAATTCGCAATTTTTGGAAAATTTTCCGTTATCGGTTATAAATAAAAACTCTTTTTACTCCGATTTACAATTCCCGCTGTACGAAACCGATAATCTTGCGGATAGCGAGCGGAAAATCGCATTCGGATTTGCAAAACGCGTTATAAAGGACTTGTCGTCCGACAATAAAACTTACGCCGACATTTTGTCTATGAATAAGACCGACCTTAACTTGTTCTTATCGGGAAAATACGGGGTTTGTCTGCCCGATTATTCGTTTGAGCCGTATTCGAAAGAATACGAATACAAAATTAAACAAGGCTGTTTCACCTACTATATCAACAAAGAATATAACGACCTCATATTGCCTTCCGACGTTTTTTCTACAAAATACAGCGTTTTAGCCGACTGGTTGAAAGACAACGCCAAAACGACGGCAGAAAGCGACGAAGTGTTTCATGTAAGCGATATGCACGAGATAAACGTGTATTTGGACGACGGTCTGAAATCGACGGGCATTACGGGTTACGCGGACGGAGATTATATAAATATATATTCCGTAGGCTCTTTTTCTCACGAATATATCCACCACGTATTGTTTCATCTCGGAAAAAGCGGTTATGCGCGCGAAGTCATACCCGAAATACATGCGAACACGTCAAAGTACGCTACGGCAATGTGGTATTATCTATTCACGGGGCAAGCGAGAAAATTCCCTTACAATAAAGAGGTAAAGGAAAAAGAAACTTATTTGAAAACGCTGAGTTTGTATAAAAAATACAGTGCCGAAACACCGGCTGCCGAAAATTTCGATTTTTGGTTATTTGCAGATTGTTTTTCCGCGATTTACACCCAAAAGGGAACGGCGTTTATACATCGCGTTCAACCGGATAGCTTAGCGTATTATATTGCAAAAGTATACGGCGAAAATTACGTTTGGCAACTAAACATGGATACTCAAATCGTGATAGACGGCAAGCCGTATTCGGATATCGTTGACGAATGGTATAATTACATAAAATCTTTGAATAATTAGCTAAAATCATAATTGAAGCTCGTATGAATAGATTATATTTTCTCTATACAAAACGTTTCCCCGCGCGGCGGAATGCCGCGCGGGGGTAGTTTTTTGTGCTTTTTTCTTTTTTTTCACTCTTCTTTACTTCTTTTTACTTCTTAGCTTTCGCTTTTACCGTTTTTTTGCTCTTGCCGTCAGTCTTTTTTACCGCTGTCTATCGCGCGGAGCAATAGAGATTTTACTTCTTTCAACTCGCTTTCAAGAGCCGAAAGACGTGCGGAAACTTCGCTTAAAATAACTCCTTTATCTTGCGGGGTTTCAGCCTTTAACGGTTCTATTACGTGAGCGGAAGAAGAGGACGAAACGAGCGGTTTTTCTTCGGCACTCGCGGCGGAGGTGTTTTCACCCGTTGACACGGTAGCCGAGGGCTTTGCAGACGAAGCCGCCGAGCCGACCGAAGCAGCAGTACCGACAACGGTACCGGCAGAATTAGAAGCACCAGCACCGACAGTGGCGGGACGAGCTTTTTTCGGCAAGAAAATCAAAAGACATCTCCACACGATAACGGCGAGCGCGGTTACGTCTATCGCCACGAGAATGGCTATCCACCAAGGCTTTGTCGATTCGACCGACTTTATGCCGACGTCGACTACGCCCGTCAAAGTAGACTTGTCGACGGTTTTAGCGTAAGCATAAGTGTTGCAATAAGTGTACAAAACGTTCTTTGCGGAGTTGCGCGCGCGGGTCAAAACCGTGGGGTCATTACGATTTATCGCGTTTATAATGGTTGCCGGGTTGAGCCAGATATCGTTGCCCGCCAAAAGACCTTGTGTCGGGTGCATGTAATCGTCGCCCTGCGACCAGTCGGTGACTATCGTGCCTTTAAAGCCCCACTCAACACGCAGGATTTTTTCGAGAAGCGGGTAGCTTGCGCCCGCCCACGTTCCGCCGACGCGGTTGAAAGCAGACATCATGGCGTTCGCACCGCCCTCCTTGACGCAAATTTCGAAAGGCTTCAAATACGTTTCGCGCAAATTTTGCTCGGTTATCCAGGTATTGAGTTTAACGGCGTTCACGCCCGGTTCGCTCAAAGCAAAGTGCTTTAAGTAGCAGTAAAGCCCGTTGGTTTTTGCGCCGCGAATTACTTCGGAAGCAAGCTTGCCCGAAAGCACGCCGTCCTCGCCGTAATATTCCGAATTTCGGGCGTTATACTGCGACCTGTGTAAATTTACGCCCGGGGCGTACCAGCCGTTTACGCTCGTTTGAGCGGCTTCCGCGCCCTGAGTAAGTCCCATTGCGAGCGCAATGTTTTTGCTCCATGTACAGCCGATTATCGTCGCGCCGGGGTAGCCCGTCCATTCCGAGCGGAACGTCGGCGAAGTGTTTGCGGTGCCGAAGCCAGCCGGTCCGTCGAGGTCGATGCAAAAAGTTTTGCCGACGGAAGCAAGCGCAATCGTTTTGTAACCCGCTTGCTCGACAAGGTCGCATAC
>CAKQSU010000103.1 GCA_934273135.1 uncultured Clostridia bacterium | reverse complement strand
GAATAGGCGCGTGCGCGCTTAGCGTAAAAACGGTAAAGGGCGGGGCTGCGCTCCTTGCCGTTTCCGAAATTTTATCTTTCGGGTTTTACGTTTGCAAGTCGTTTTTATACATAAAGGACAACAACATCTCGGAAGCTTTGATTATCGACGGAGAATTTATAAAAATCGTCGTTTTAGCCTGCATAATGCTTGCCGTTTTCATCGCGGCTAACGTACTTTTTTACGTTGCCGGCAACAAAAAACAAACGGAGGTAATCGACTGATGAAAGCTTTAAAGAAAATCTCCGCGATAATATTCAACGTGCTTTTAATCCTCGCGGTTTTTGCAAACGTAATCTCGTTTGCCGCAGGCGAGTACGAAGAGGTTATAACCGAAGAAATTTTCGGCGGTTACGAAAAGGACACCGATTATTCCGCCGACAGCGTAATTTTCCCGTCGGCGTACAAGAGCGTGGCTCAGGTCAAAAACGCCGCCAACAACGTCGCCAACGCCGTGGAATCGGAAGGAGCGACTCTCGTTAAAAACCAAAACAACGCTTTGCCTTTATCGAAAGGCGCAACGGTAACGCTTTTCAGCGTTTCGTCCATTCTCCCCGTGTACGCGGGCGGCAGCGGCGCGACCATAAACAACATTGCCGATTCCGACAAAGTGCATTTCCCCAAGGCTTTGGAAGAAGCCGGCTTAAAGTACAACAAAAAGCTTTACGACTGGTATACGAGCAAGGGGCGTCTTTACGGCAGACGCGACGAAGCGACCGGCAAAGCGGCTTACGGCAACGACATAGTCGCCACCATAGACGAAGCTCCCTGGAACGATATCCCCGACGACGTTAAGAACGTTTCGGCGGAAGCGGGCGTATTCGTATTATCGAGAGTAGGCACCGAGCGCGTAGACTTAAAAGACGAATATCTTTCCCTCGACAATAACGAAAAAAGCGTCTTAAAGGGTATGAAAACGCTTAAAGACAACGGCACCGTAAAGAAGATTGTCGTTCTCGTAAACTCGGCGCAGACAATAAACTTGGACTTTGCCGACAACGCGGAATACGGCATTGACTCTATCCTTTGGATAGGTTTGCCGGGAACGAGCGGGCTTTACGGCGTTTGCGACCTTTTAGCGGGGCTTATAACCCCGTCGGGCAGACTTTCCGACACTTGGTACATAAACAACGCTTTTAACCCCGCGCGCGCCAATTACGGCGATTTTAACCACGAAGGCTCGGCGGCTGGCAAAAAGGAAAAGTACGTCGTCTACCAAGAGGGCGTTTATATCGGTTATAGGTACGCCGAAACCCGCTACGAGGACAAGGTTTTAAACCGCGCCAACACGGGCGATTTCAACTATAACGAAATAGTAAAATATTCTTTCGGACACGGGCTTTCATATACAAGTTTTGCTTATTCCGACATGACGGGACCCGTTTACGACGAAAAAACCGACGAATTCACTTTTAGCGTAACGGTCAAAAACACGGGTAAAATAAAGGCGAAAGAAGTCGTTCAGCTGTACATGCAGTCGCCGTACACTTCTTACGATATCGAAAACAATATCGAAAAGCCGTCCGTTCAGCTCGTCGGGTTTGCAAAAACGGCAAAGCTCGAACCGGGCAAAACCGAAACGGTAAAAATCACCGTAGCGGGCAGAGAACTTGCCGCTTACGACGCTTATAAAGCGAAAACTTACTATCTCGACAAAGGCGACTATTACTTCACTTTCGCGACCGATTCCCACGCGGCGATAAACAACGTGCTTGCAAAGAAAGGCAAAACGACAGCCGACGGAATGACGGAAGACGGAAACGCCGACCTTGCGAAAGTTTACACCGTAGCGGCGGCTTCCGCCACGAAGTATTCGACCGTCACGAACGGCGCGGATACGCAAATCACCAACCTTTTCGATTTCGGCGACATCAACAGACTTAACGACGGCGTAAATTCTATAAAATACTATTCGAGAAACGACTGGGCGGGTACGCTCCCGACCGTCGGCGCGGACAAAAAGTTCTCTACCGCTATGCACGCCGTGATTAAAAGTTCGGCAAAAATCGTAGAACAACGCTCCACCGACCTCGGCAACGCAATTCTCAAAAAGGACGAGAACGGCAACGATAAGGTCTATAAGTTCGACGACGTGAAGAACGACCCGAACAAAGCTTACCCGACGTACAACGCCAAAAACGGCATAGTATGGCAGGATATGCGCATGGACGACGACGGCAAATTCATCGCTTACGACGACCCGCGCTGGGATAAGCTCCTCGACCAGCTTTCCTTGGAACAGACGATAAAGCTTTTGAGCAACGGTTTAAGGCACACCGAAGTACTTTCCGCAACGGGCGAATCGACCTTTACTTACCCCGGCACCACCGACCCGAACGGACCAAACGGCATAAAGGCGGGTTCCGGCAACTACGCTAACGACGGCGGTTTTGCAAAAATCCGCAACGACCCCGACGCGGGGCTTGCGACCACGGCTTATCCGTGCGCCGGCATACTTGCTTCCACCTTTAATACCGACTTAGCCGAAGTTTGCGGCGAAGCTTACGGCGAGGAAGCCTTGTGGGCGGGCGTTAACGGAATTTACGCGTTTACGGTAAACCTCCACCGTTACGCAACTCACGGCAGAATGGCGGAATCTTACAGCGAAGACCCCGTTTTGACGGGCTATATCTGCGGTTATCAGTCGCGCGGTTGCCAAAATAAGGGGCTTAGCGTTTACACGAAACACCTTGTTTTAAACGAGCAGGAAACCAACCGAAAGGACCACGAATCGTGGATTACCGAGCAGGCTTTGAGAGAAGTTTACCTTAAAGCCTTTGAAGTGGCAATCAAAACGGGCGGCGGTAGAAACGTTATGACTTCGTTCGCCAAAATCGGCGGCGTTTGGTCGGGTCACAACAAAAACCTTTTGACAAATTGGCTCCGCGGCGAATGCTCTCTTACCGGCTTTGCCGTCACCGACTACTACACCAAAGATTATATGAGCATGAAAGCCGCCGTTCTCTGCGGTCAGGACTTGCCCGACGGCGAAATTCAGTCTAACCACCTCGAATTCGTCAAAGAGGGCAACGCTTCCGAAGTTGCCTGGGCTATGCGCGAAGCCGCTCACAGAATCTTTTACAGCGCGGTTCAAAGCAGCAGGGTCAACGGCTTAGCCAAAAACGTAAGCGTTTCCGTCAACGTAAAAACGCCGACTTGGGTAAAAGTCAAAAACGCCGTTACGATTTCTCTCGACGTTTTAGCCGTCCTCTCCGCGTGCCTTATTGCGGTGAGTTACGTTCTCCCGCTTATCAAAAAAACTAAATAATTTAGCTTTTTAGCACCCAAAATACCGTTTTCTTGACCCGAGAGAACGGTATTTTTTTTGCCAAAAGTTGAAAATTGAAAGTTGAAAGATGAAAGTTGCGGGCGATTTATTATATAAAGGCGATATGCTCCGCCGCTTCTTAAACGTAACTTTAAAAATAAAGTTATATAATAAACAAAAAAAATTATTTAGAAAATTTTAAAAAGTTAGCACTTAACGCTTGACAGTGCTAATATAATGGTGTATAATACAGGCATAAAAAGGAAATAAAGAAAGCGCGAAGCACAAAAAGCAAAGCGCAATCGAAATCCCTAAATTCAAAAAAATATGAGAGGTGTTTATTATGAAAAACAACAACGGTTATAACAATATGGTAGTAAGAGACGGCGACAGATTTTTCGACCCGTTCTTCGGCGACTTTTTCTTCCCGACTTCGAGAAGTTGTAAGGATATGGAAAGACTTATGAAAACCGACGTGGAGGAAACGGAGAACGGCTACGTTCTTTCGATGGAAGTTCCCGGGTTTAAAAAAGAGGAGATAGATTTGCAGCTTAAAAACGGTTATCTTACCGTTTCCGCAAGTCATTGCGAATCTTCTTGCGAGGGCGAAAACAAGAAAAAGTTCGTCCGCAAAGAACGCAGTTGCTCGTCTTTGAAGAGGTCTTTTTACGTCGGCGACGACGTTACGGAAGGCGACGTAGAAGCGTCGCTCGAGAACGGCGTTTTGAAGGTCGACGTTAAAAAACCCGAGAAAAAGCTTCCCGAATCAAAAAAGATTCTCATTAAATAACTAACCCCCGCCGCGTTTAAATAGCGCGGAGGCATAAAAAGCTCATTCATATTCATTTATTTTTCTCCTTTTCGGGGCTGTTGCAGGCAAAACTTGCGACAGTCCTTTTTATTTTCTACGAAAATGTAATAATCGAAAATTACGCTTAATAAAATATATCCGTAAACTAAAACGTTTTCGGACAGGGACAAACTCTTGGTTAATCTCGATTTTTTAACGGACGAAATAAACAAGGCTTGCGAAAAGCTTAGCGGACTTGAAGAAATTCGCATTCGGCTTGACTGCCCAGTGCACGTAAAAACGGAAAAAGGTTTTCGCGCGCTCCCGATTACGGCTTCCGCAGAGGATATACGGCTTATAACTACGCGGCTTGTAAAGCATTCGGTGCATTCCTACGAGTCGGACATAAAAAACGGCTACGTATCGACGGACTTCGGCGTGAGGGTCGGCTTGTGCGGTAAAGCGGTTGCCGCGGGCGAGGTTACGACGATAAAGGAAATAACTTCCCTTTGCGTGCGTGTTCCGAATACGGTCCGCGGCTCGGCAAACGAGCTTTTGCGGCTTGCGTACGGAAATCTTTCGCCCGATTCGCTTTTGCCGCCGCTCCTTCTTGTTTCTCCGCCCGGGGCGGGCAAAACAACTTTCTTACGCGATATCGCCCAAACCTTGTCGCAAAAAACCCGAAAAAATATTCTTATCGTGGACGAAAAGGACGAAATAGCTCCGAAAACCCTTAAAATAGGCGACACCGTGGACGTTATGCGAGCGGCGGACAAAAGGACGGCTTTTGCGGCAGGCGTAAGAAACTTGCGCCCCGATATCGTCATTGCGGACGAACTCGGAAGCAAGGAGGAATTCGAAGCGGCAACGTTTTTATCCCGTTCGGGCGTTACGGCGATTTGCTCGGCTCACGGCGAAAACGCGGAGGACATAAAGGTAAAG
>CAKQSU010000102.1 GCA_934273135.1 uncultured Clostridia bacterium | reverse complement strand
GAACATGCGTTTATCTCGTCCGATTTTGCGGTGAGCGGCACGCCTATGTTGCCGACGAGAAATGTCTTTTCGTTTGCGGCTTCGAGCGCGGCGTTTATAAGCGAACATGTCGTGGTTTTGCCGTTCGTGCCGGTGACGGCGACGAACGTAGCGCGGGAAAAGAGATAGCCGAGTTCGAGTTCGCCCGTTATTCTTTTGCCCATGCGTTTTGCTTTGACTACGAGCGGATTATCGATCGGCACACCCGGGGAGAGAACGACGATATCGGCGTTTCTTATAAAATTTTCGGGTGAAGAAAGTGCCGAGACGCAGCCTTTTTCCGTGAGGTATTTTACGGTTTTTTCTATTCTCGGCGCGCCGTCGTCGTAAACGTAAACAGTTGCGCCTATGTTAAGCAGTTTTTCCGCAACCGCTCTGCCGCTCGAAGAAAGACCGAACACAAAGAATTTTTGCCTTTTAAAATCCATAAAAAATTTTCTCCTTATATTATTATTGAAAGAGTTTTACTACAAAAAACAGACGAGCGAGAATAAGAGCGAAATGATAAAATACAGCATGGCGACGCGCGGTTCCGCCCACGAAGAGTGTTGCAAATGGTGGTGAAAGGGAGCCATTTTGAAGATGCGTTTTTTAGTGCGCTTATAGTGCAAAACCTGTATGATAACGCTCAGCCCCGATATAACGAAGCACACGCCCGAAAGAGCGGAATAGAGCGCGTTGCCCGAAAAGCAAGCGATACAGGAAATCGCCGCGCCCGTCGCGAGCGAACCGCAATCCCCCATGAAAACCTTTGCGGGGCAAACGTTGAAAAAAAGAAATGCGATGAGAGAAAACGCAAAGATAAAAGCATATAGAGAAAGACCTTGTTCACCGCCGTTTAAAAAAGCGAGCGCGGAAACGCAAAAAAGGACGGGAACGGACGAGGACGCGGCAAGCCCGTCAAGCCCGTCGGTTAAATTGACGCAGTTGGTAAGCGACAAAAAGACGAACGCGACGAAAGGAAAATACCAAAAACCGAAATCAAAAAATACGTCGGTAAAAGGGATAAAAACGAGCGTTTTTTCAGTTCTAACGGCAAAAGCCGCCGCCAAAAGCGCGCCGAGAAGCTGAAAGACAATCTTTTGCAAGGGCGTAAGCCCCTCGTTTTTATTGAATTTTATCTTGATAAAGTCGTCCGCAAAACCGACGGCGGCGTAAAAAAGAGTAAGCCCGCAAGCAACGAGCGCGGTCATATCTAACCCCGTGAAAAACGCCGAGAGAATAACGGACGGAACAACGAAGATAATTCCGCCCATAGTAGGCGTACCCGATTTTTCGTTGTGTTCGGGAAGGTATTTGTTTATCGGTTGCCCGACTTTTAGTTTTTTTAAAAGCGGAAGAACGACTACGCCCGACAAAAGCGTTACGATAAGGCTCGTTATCCCCGCCCAAACGTATTTTGAAAGGAGCATATCAAACTCCCCGCTCTTTCGCAAGCTCAGTTATAAGCCGTTTATCCGAAAAGTAATGTTTTATTCCCATAATTTCCTGGTACTCCTCCGCCCCTTTGCCGGCAACGAGCAGACAGTCGCCGCTTTTAAGCAAACCGAGGGCGTATTTTATAGCGGTTTTTCTGTTTTCGATGCAGACGTAATCGCGAGTGGACTCCCTAAGCCCTTCTTCCGCGCGGCGAATAATGAGCATGGGGTCCTCATAGCGTGGATTGTCGGAAGTGAGAACGACAAAATCCGCGATATCGCCGGCGACTCTGCCCATTGCGGGGCGTTTTTCTTCGTCACGATTTCCTCCGCAACCGAACAGACAGTAAAGGTTGCCTTTGCAAATTTTGCGCAGGAAAAGCAGGCTTTTTTCAAGCCCGTCGGGCGTGTGCGCGTAATCGACGAACACTTTGCCCTCGGGATAAAAAACACGCTCCATTCGTCCGGGAACGCGGCGGGAAGAAGAAAGCCCTCTGCCGATTTCTTCCGCGCTAAGCCCCAAAGCCGCGGCGGCGCATGCGGCGGCAAGCCCGTTGTACACGTTAAAAAGCCCTAAAAGCGAAGTTTTTACTTCGTAAAGCTTGTCGAACATATTCATTATATAGCTAAGTCCGTCCGCAGTTTCTTTGACGTTTACGGCGAAAACGTCCGACGGGGTTTTTATTCCGTAGGTTATGCAAGGCTCTTTTGAAGCGATTTTTCGTCCCGTTTCGTCATCGACGTTGACGACTAAAAATTTCGCCCTCGCCTTAGTCATTATGCTCGTTTTAACGCCTTCATAAACGGAAAAAGTCTTAAAATAATCGAGATGGTCCGCCGTGCAGTTCGTAAAAACAAGCACGGAAAAGAAGATCGGCTCAACCTTTTTTTGAGCTATCGCATGGGCGGAAACTTCCATTACGACGTACTCGGCTCCCCTTTTATACAGTTCGTCGAGGTAATAGTAAAGCAAATGCGGGTCGGGCGTGGTATGAGAAGTCGCACCCGAAAAGGACGGAAAACTTACGCCGAGCGTGCCTATCGCCGCCGCTCGATATCCGCTTGAAGAGAGAATATCGCAAAGGACGCGGCAAACGGTGGTCTTTCCGTTTGTGCCGACCACACCTATAATTTTCAGCTTTTTTTGCGGATTATCGTAAAACGCCGCGCTAAAATACGCGTACGCTTTGCGCGCGTCGTCCACGACGACGCAGTTTGCGCCCGCTATCTCCTTTTCCGTAACGACCGCTACGGCTCCGTTTCTCACGGCTTCGTCTATATATTTTTCACCGTCCGTACTCCCGCCCGAAAGAGCGAAAAAAAGTCCGTTTTTTACTCTTTTTGCCGAAAAAATAAAAAGTTCTTCTATCTCGCGGTCGGCGTACTCGTTTTTTACGGGGTAATCGCCTACTATGTCTTTAAGTTTCATGTTTTTTGCCTTTAAGCCGCTTCTATAAATACGGCTTTATCCTTTTTTGTTTTATTATTCCTTCAAAAACCTCTTTGACGACGGGCGCGGCGACGGTTGAACCGTACATTCCGCCGACAGGCTCGTCTATGACGGCAAGGGCTAAGTAGCGGGGGTTATCGGACGGGAAAAACCCTACGAAGCTCATAACGTACTTTCCTTGCGCTATCCGCCCGTTTTCGTACTTTTGCGCCGTACCCGTTTTGCCGCCCACCTTGTAACCCTCGATATACGCCTGCTTGCCGCTCCCCTCGCTAACCACTCGCTCCAAGTACGAGCTAAGCACCGAAGAAGCCCGTTTGCTTGCGACCGTGCGTTTTAATTTTGGCTCCGTTTCGATTACCGTTTTGCCGTCCACGGTTATTTTTTCGACGAAGCTCGGCGAATAATACTTTCCGCCGTTCACCGCCGCCGAAGCAGCCGCGGCAAGCTGCAAAGGGGTTACGGCAATCGTCTGCCCGAAAGATATTCTTGCCAAATCTCCGTCCGTTACGGCGGACACGGGAACGATCATTCCGGCAGCTTCGCCCGGAAAATCCACGCCCGTGGTTTTACCGAAGTTAAGCCCCGAAATATATTCGTACATTTTGCTTTTGCCGAGCGCGAGCGCGATATCGACAAAGCAAGGGTTGCAAGAATTGTTCAACGCCTCGGAAAGCCGCTCGTTTGAGTGCCGCCCGTTCGTATGGCTTGCCCAGCACTTTATTTTTTTGCCGTCTACGACGCGGTAACGCGAAGAAGAGAAAACGTAATCGAGCGGAAGCGCGTTTTTGTTGCCCGAAAGCGTTTCTTCTATGTCGGCGAGCGAAGTGACGATTTTAAAGGTCGAACCCGGCTCGTATGAGTCGGCAACGACGATGTTTCGGGATAATGCGTTCAAAGCCGTTAAATCGTCGCGCGGCGGCGAATTAAGGTTGAACGACGGGTAAGTCGCAAGCGCGCGGATACGCCCCGTAGACGGCTCCAAAACGATGACGGACGAGCTTTTCGGCGTATACTTTTGTTGCGCCGAAAAAGCGGCTTTTTCGGCGATAAGCTGAATGTCCAAATCTATCGAAAGAGTTACGTCAAGCCCGTCGGTTGCGGCTATATACGAGGGCTTTTTGCCCTTTATGTCCTTGCCGACGAGGTCGGATTCGTAGAGAATTTCGCCGTTTTCGCCCCGCAAAAATTCGTCGTAATACTTTTCTATGCCAGTTTGTCCCAGCCCGTCGGCGTCGGTGTAACCGATAACGCGCGACAAAACCTCGTTGTAAGGATAAACCCTTTTGGATTCGGGCGAAAAATACACGCCGTCAAGCGAATAATCTTCGAGCGAAAAGGCTATCTCCTTTTCGACCGCTCCTTTTATTTTTACTTCCGAGGCTTTTGCGTTTTTTATCTTTTCTTCCACGGTTTTTTCGTCAATTTTTAAAACGGACGAGAGCGCGGAACAGACGGCGGTTATATCGGTGAGAGAGCGTGGACGAACGTACACGCCGTAAACGACTTCGCTGCTTGCAAGAACCCTGCCCGCGCAGTCGAAAATTTCGCCGCGTTCCGGCCTTAGGGGAAGTTCCCTCGTCCATTGGTCAATCGCCTTTCCTCTGAGCTTTTCGCCGTCCACGACGGTGACGAAAAAGGTCCTTACGCCCGCAAACAAAAAAAGGAGAATCGCCGCGACGACAATCGCAAGCATTCTCTTTCGTATAGTGGTTATCGAAATTTTTATTTCCTCAGGCATTTTTCCGCATTCGCGGACAAGAAAAACCCGCGACACCCTTTATAATATTCGTAAACGTTCGTTTACTAACATTATATCTATTCCCGGGTTCGCGGATTATGATTAGTTTAGCGTATTTTGTCTTTTTATGGCGTTTTGAAATTTTTGAAATATGAATTTTAAGCAAGCGGAAAAAACCCGCTCCGTTCTTTTTTTGCGTAAGCGTTTTTTACGCTTCGAGGGCGCTTATTAGCTCTTCGTACCGTTTTTTGACCGAAAGCAAAAGCTCTTCCGTACCTACTATCGGCTTGCCGCCTCTCAAAGCTTCCGTTAAGTCGCTTGAAGCGGCGTAAAGACAATCGAAGCCCAAGTTTGCGCACAAGCCCTTTAAGGTGTGCGCCGCGCGGAAAGCCTTTTCGTTGTCGTTT
>CAKQSU010000101.1 GCA_934273135.1 uncultured Clostridia bacterium | reverse complement strand
CCGTTATACTTTGCGTGCTTGCCGCATTGATGTATCTCGGCGTTGCTCTCGTCGAGAAAGCAATCGAAAGAGGACGCTAAGCAAAATAAATATCGCGCCGATAATACCGACACCCGGATACAGCGTGCTTACAATATTGTAAAACCCTATTCTCGAAAGCGAAAACGCCGTCACGCATATCAAAATTTTTGTTGTTTTGCGCGGCTTTTCGCTTTTTATCGTCTTGTTTGCCCATTCGAAAACAGCAAGATTTTCGGATAGAAGCGTCGTAACTATTCCGAAATATAAAACGATCGTAAAAATAAATCTCGAACCGCGTGAAAAAGAAAGTTTTTCAAGTAAAGGTATAGGCTCCGTTTTCAGCTTTGCCTCTCCGCTAAGCGATAACCCTATCAAAAACACAAGCCCGAAAAGTATCGCGGCAGATAAAAAACTTACAAAAAACGCCTGCCGTTTATTGAGCGTTTCCCCCGTTTTTTTGAAAACCGACGATGACATAAAAAGGTTAAGCCCGGCGTAGGATATGATTTTCAACGGGCGTATTTCAAATGCGGGAATATACGTAAAACCGCCCGCAAAAGTCATTAAAACAAGTGTAATTATCAGCATAAACGGCACGAGAACGTTGTTTACTTTTTCTATTCCGCTTATGCCTTTTTTCACCGTTAAAGCGCAAAAAACAAGAGTTGCAATCGATATGAGCGGTATCTTTGAGAAAAAAGAATTAAAGCTCGTAAAAACCTCGTCGGCAGCCGAAAGCATACCGCCGAGCATTACGAGGTTGCCTGCAAAAATAAAAATCTCCGAGGCGGTTTTAAACGCGCCCTTTTCAAAAAGTTCGTTTGTCAATAAAAAGTACAATACCGGCAAAACAAGCAAAAAAGTACACAGGACGGAAACGGCAAGGTCGCCCGTTAAAAAGAACTCCACGATTTCCCTTCCCGAAATATATCCCGCGCCTATAACCGTGCCGACTATAACGCTTGTCGCACCCAAAACTTTTTTTAATCCCGCCGAAAAATCAGTCATACTTATGTATATTATAAAAGTTTTGTTTTAAGCACGAAAAAAGCCTCGCTTGAAGCGAAGCTTAAAGTTTTAAAAAGTATTATACACTGAAACTGTAATTTATAAACTTTATCGCCGTGAAAGCCGAGCCGATTATCGAAACTATTCTCAAAATCGCGTCAAGATAAAAAAACGAAGTTTTCAAATGATAGAGTATTCTGAAAATGACAACAAGTACAAGCAGCAGATACACGGACTTAGGCATATCTCTTCTGTTATCCTTAAATTCCGTACTCATCGAAACAACCGTGCCTACGATTATCGCCCAGAACGAACACAAAACGGGGTATAAAAGGTAGTTGTTGTACCATTCGTCGAAAAGACGATGCAAACTTCTTTTCAAGTATCCTTCGTCGTTTACGATAATCTCGATAAACGGCGCCTGAAGTTCGGAAAGCGAAAGTTGCTCGGTTATAAAAAGCCTTGCAAACCCTTCCACGAGAAGTTCTGCGTAAACATACCCCATAACAAACGATACCGCAACGACAAAACATTGCGCTAAGCCGACCGTTTTGTTCGTGTTTGCGATTATAAAGCATATTACAAACGAAAACACGGTATTGATTATGGGCATAACGTAAGTTTCGAGCTGTTCTTCGAGTATGATTTTAACAAGGAACGAATCCGCAAGATATTTGAGCAGCAAGTACGAAATCGCGCCGGAAACGAAGTAAAGCGATATTTTGTATAGGCTTATATCTTTCTTTACGTTACATTCCGAAGAAAAGACTATGGTAATAAGCGGCATAAAAAGCGGACAAGCCACTAACATTATCGGTATCGACACCGCCGCAGGCAAAAAAGTGTTAATCAAAAGTCCCGCAACCAGCAGAGCGCAAAAAACAAGCAGAGTGCGAGTCGTGTACTTGAAAATCGGAAGCGTTTCTGCATTCTTGAATCCGTGTAAATACGCCTCGTCGTCGCGTTTTATCGTGGCTATAAAAGCGTTTAAAAGATTTGCGTTTTTAAGTCTTGCCGTCGGTTGTTCGACCTTAGGCTCCACAACGGAAACAACCTTGTCGTTTCCGTCTTCGCCGCTTATAACTTTGTCTAATTTATCGAAGTTATTCATCGTCAGCCGCCTTTTCCGCATTTTTGAATTCAACAAAGAAGTTACTGCCCACGCCCTTTTCGCTGATAACGCCGAACCGTAGTCCGTGCGCTACGAGAATCGTTTTAACAATCGAAAGACCGAGTCCCGTGCCTTTGACGGGGCGTTGATGGGTTTCACTGAATCTGTAATATTTGTTCCAGACCGTTTCGATTTTGTCCTCTGAAATGCCTTTTCCGCTGTCCATAGTCTGGAAAAGTATTTTGTCGCCCTCGCGTTTTAACGTGACCTTAACGGTTTTGTCGTTGCCGGTGTAATTTATCGAATTGCCGATAAGGTTGTAAAACACCTGCTCGATTTTCTTTTCGTCAATTAAAGAATACAAATCTTTGTCTATGTCGGAAATTATCGTATAGCCGGAATTTTCCGCAAAATCGTGAAAACGATACAAAACCTTTTCGCAAAGCTCCGAGAGATTGACGGTTGTCAAAACGGGAACGTTGACGTTACTTTGAAGCTTTGAAAGGTCGAGTATGTCGTTGACGAGCATCGTCAGCCTGTCTGTTTCGTCTATGATAACCTGCGTGTGCGCGTCGCGTTTTTCTTTTATGCCGCCCGACAAATCGCGAATCATTTCGGCGTAGGCTTTTATCATCGTAAGCGGCGTTTTTAAGTCATGCGAAACGTTTGCAAGCAAATCGCGCTGTAATCCGCCCGTCCTCGCTATGCCCTCTTTCGCAAAGTTAAGAGCGTCCGCAAGTTCGGCGACTTCCTCGTAAGATTCCCCTTTAAACGTAGCGTTTTCGTTGCCCTCTGCCCAACTTTTTGCGGTTTTCGACATTTCTACTATCGGTCGGGCAAGTTTTTTCGACATGTAAAGAGATAAAAAGAACGAAACGACGACAACGCAACCGGTAATGATTATGAGTTGCAATTGCATTACGCTTACCGTTTCCGCAAGCGAGCCTTGCGAACTTTTAAGCACCAGATACCCGTCCACGTTGCGGTTTTTAACGCGCGTAACGTAGACAAAATAGGAATTTTCGCCCGTGTTGTCCGGCTCGATTTTGTCGCAAAGATAAGTTGCGGAGGAGCGGTTGAGCTTGTTGATTAAATCGTTTACAAGCTCTTCTTCCGTCTTTGCAAAGTCGTAAGACGGGTTTTGAGACGAGGAATTCGAAGAGCCGGCGCTCGAATCGGCAGACGAATCGGGAACGGAATCTTTATTGACGTAACCGCTGTAAATCGTTTCGATGTTAAGTTTTCCGTCGGCAACGTACGCAATATACGTTACGATTCCCGTTTCGTTGGCGTTGATGGCAAGATTAAGCCACCGCCCGATTAAAGCGTCGGTTACTTCCTCGTCCGTGTTTAAAGCATCGGACAATTTTTGTCCGGTGTCTTTTAGGGTGTTGTACTTTTTTTGCTGGTAAAAGCCCGAGAACAAAAGTATCTGAACAACCCATATAAACGCGACGAAAATAACCGTGAACAGTATAAAGTAATACCATAAATTATACTGCAATTTTGCAAGCTTTTTTACTTTCATGCTTCAAACTTATACCCGAGTCCGCGCAACGTCAAAATAAATTTACGGTACTCGCCGAGATTGCTCCTTAAAGTTTTTATATGCGTATCGACCGTTCTGTCGTCGCCGAAAAAGTCATAACCCCAAACGTCGGCAAGCAATTTTTCGCGAGTTAAAGCGACGCCGCGATTTTTAACCATATAGAACAACAATTCGTATTCTTTCGGCGTAAGATCGATTTCTTCTCCGTCTATTTTTACGGTTCTACCCTTAAAATCTATTTCAAGCCCTTCGAATATTTTAACGTCCTCACTTGCTTTTTCGTCGACCGGACGCATTTTCTGCCTTTTTAAAATAGCGTTTATACGCGCCATAACTTCCTTTGTCGAGAAAGGTTTTACAACGTAATCGTCCACGCCTAAGCCGAAGCCGTAAAGCTTGTCCGTTTCTTCCGTCCTTGCCGAAAGCATGATAACGGGCGTATCGGAAAATTTTCTTATTTCCTTAACCGCCGTGAACCCGTCGATTTTAGGCATCATGATATCCATGATTATAAGGTCGTAGTTATTTTCGCGGCATTTGTCGATTGCCTCTCTGCCGTCGCCCGCTTCGTCTGTTTCGTAACCTTCGAAGTGCGCGTATTCGGCGATAACCTCGCGTAATTTTGCTTCATCGTCAACAATGAGTATTTTCATGTCGGTGTCTCCCTATGTTTATTTATCGTTAATCGGCGTTATTTCGAATTTTTCTTCAACTTCGCCGTTTATTCTCAGTGTGTAAGCCTTTCCTCCGGACGAAATGCCGCCCGAAAGCTTCTCGTTTTTAAAAACAAGTCCCGCATCCCCCTCTATTCCGTAAATCGGTTGATATTTTTTCGGGGATTTTTTTAATGCTTCTATGTAATCTTTTTCTCTCAGCTCGAAGTGCGGGCAACAAACTCCGTCAAGATAATCGGAGCCCGGGAACAATGCGTAACTTTCCTCGCCCGTTACCGACGGACTGTCCGTATACATATCTTCAAACCAGCAAATCGCGCCGGCAGACAGCCCCGCTATAATGACTCCTCGTTCGTAAGCTTCTTTGACAAGCTTATCTATCCCCGCTTCCTTCCATTTTTCAAGCATATAAACGGTATCGCCGCCTCCGACGTAAATAAAGTCGCAAAGCGTAAATTTTTCGGCGATTTTTTCGGCGTTCATTTCTCCGTAAACACATAAAACGCAGTCGGCTTTAATGTCGAAAACGCTCGTATAAGTTTTACGGAAAGAATTAAAGTAAGGCATGCTGTCGTGGCTTGCCGTGCCGATGAACAAACTCCTCGCTCGCTTTTCGCCCGCGTGCTTTTTTGCGAGATTAGCTATGTATTCGTCCATTTTTAGCGTAGTTTTGTCTTTAATTTCGCCGCCGCCTAATGC
>CAKQSU010000100.1 GCA_934273135.1 uncultured Clostridia bacterium | reverse complement strand
GCTGAGAAAGAAGCGTTTCCCATTCGGGCGCGTTGTAATCAAGCCCTAATTTTATCGCTAAATCGTCGTTATATACGAGTTTGCCGCCGTCGCCGTTAAGGTCGGTAAGGCTTGCCGCCGAGCCGTTTTCGAGGGTAACTATTCTAAGCCCCGAATCCACGCCGAAAGCGGGCTTTTGAGTGGTATTGAAAAGTTCGTTACGGTATCCGTTGGCTTGTTCTACGAGCTTGGTTTCGGTCGGCACGGCTGCGCGGCTCACGGGGAAGCTCCCCGCAAAATCGGAGCGGGTCAAGTAAACCTTTTCCGCGCCCACGGTGCTGCCGTCGATAGGCACGCCCGAATAAGCCGATTCGCCCGTAAAATAAGGACGAATAGGTTTTTTCGTGGTCGTATCGCGTCTGAATTTTAATCCGCCCTCGGCTACGTTATATTTCAGCTCCGCAATTTTGGAGCTTTCATGGGCGTTTTCCATAATCTTTACAAAGTATTCGCCCGCATCGAGTTCGTAGCCCTTAAAGCCGTTGCCGTTCTTGTCATAACAATCGAAAGAAGCCATGTCGTAAGCGGAAACGGTGAGCTTTACTTCCTGGAATTGCCCGGGTTTCAACGTTTCGGTCTTGGCAAAGTCGGCAAGATTGACGGCGGATTTTTCTATGCCGTTTTCGTAATAGGGCGCGGTGTAGTAAAGCTCCACAACGTCCTTGCCGCTAACGCTCCCCGTGTTTGTGACTTCGACGGTGATTTCTATCTTATCATCAAGTTTGAGCGTTGAATTTTCCGGCAAAGAAACTGCGGTTATTTTCTTTTCGAACGTGGTATACGAAAGCCCGTGTCCGAAAGGATACTGCACTACTTCGCTATAACCTTTCGTTATGCCCCACTTGTTTTTCGCGTAGTCGCTCGTCCAAAAGCCCGCTTTGTCCGCCGTTTCGAACCACTTATACCCCATATAAATGTCTTCAACGTACTGAATGTTATCTTTATATCTTAGTTGGTTTGCATATGACGGGTCGAAAGTCGGGTCGTAAATATACGTGTCGGTCGTTCTGCCGGAGGGCGAAACGGTGCCTTTCAGTAGTTTGGGGATAGAAGCCGCGCCCGACTGACCGAGCGTGCCGACAAAGAGGACGGAATCCACCTTTTCGTCGTCCGCAAAATTAAGGTGCATAATATTTGCAGTGTTTACGATTACTATTACTCTGTCGAAATTTTCCTTAACTATTTCGATAAGGTCGTCTTCTTCCTTGCTCGTTTGTAAGTAAGTGCGCGTTTCGTCGGCGGGGTACTTGAATTTTGTTTGCGTTCTCGGGATTTCTCCGCCGATGTTTTCGCCGCCGCCTCTCACGAGGACTACGACCGCTACGGAAGAAAACGCTTTTGCTTCGTCGATAAGCTCCTTGGTATAAAAACTTTTATCGGGTTCGATAAGCGTAGTCGCGCCCTTTGAGCCGGGGCAAAATTCAACGTATTTTTTTATTAAACTTTCGTTGTATTCAAGTCCTTCCGCCGTGAAAGCGTCGGTGAGCGTGACCATTTTTTTGCCGTAAGAAGATATCGCGCCGCTCCCGCGGGAGCTGTACATAAGCGAGGAACTGCCCCAGCCGAAAAGGTTTATTTTGTCGGTGTCCTTGACGGGCAGAGCGGAATTTTCGTTTTTAAGTAGCACCGCACCCTCTTCGATAATTTGTCTGCAAAGCTCGTCGCTTGCGGCAAGAGCGGTTTTTACGCCGTCCTTACTAAAGTCCGTCTTGTACCCGCCGAAAGCCATTGTTATCATTCCGGAATATATCCCGCAAACAACGTTCCCGACGATTAAAAGCGCGAGCGCGATAGCCATTACGGAAAGTTTAACGATATTCTTTTTAGTGAATTTCTCTTTTATTTTTAACATATCTGTCCTTATTTTCGGTCTGTAATTTTAAATGTTGCGGATTTAACGTTGATACCCGTTCCGCCGCCTTGATTTCTTGTAAGCTTTATAAAGTTTGCGCCGCGATAAAGGTAAACTTTGCCGAGCGTTACCGTGTGCCAAGCAGTCCAAAGCATATAATCGCCGTCCGCATTGTCGGTTTTATCTCCGCCGATTGAAACACCGGCGAAAATTTCGCCATCTTTCCGATTAGTGTTGATATAATCGCCGTAAGTAAGCGTATACGCCGATGACAAATCTATAATCTTAGTTTCGATAGGCACCCATTCGTTGTGTTTTTCACATTCCGCAGATGAAGCTACTAAATTAACTTCGGCCGTTCCCTCGACCTCGGAATTTATGCAGAAAGTTATATATCCGTTTTCGGGAACACCGCCGACGTATTCGTCCGACGGCCAGTTATTGACCGTCCATGTCCCATCATTAGCGTTTTTCGTCGAATCGATTATGCAATTTGCGTACGTGCCACCCGTGTTGCCAGGATTGAACGCGGTAGACTGCCACCACGCCATGCAATTTTTGGTTTCGACTTCGTACTTAACGGGTGCTTCCTCTACCGTTTTGTAGTCGGAAGCTATGCGCGAACAGTTGTAAACGGCTTGAACGAGCGTTTTGAAGGCTTCGTCTTTGGTATCGCTTTGGAAAGCGTAAACGTTGCTTCTAACGGAATACGTGAGCTTCGCTCCGCAAGAAACGCCGTTTTTGAAAAGCTCGGCGACGACGGGAACGTCAAATTCAAGCAAGGTAATATCTTCGTAAATACCCGTGAAAATTCCGTTTTCGTCGACGGTAAAGTCCTTTATTTCCGCGACTTCTTCGCCCTTATTGATTTTTAAAACGAGTTCGTCTGTTTCCGCTTTGTCTACGGCGAAAGTATAGTAAACGCCGAGCTTGTTTGCAAAATATAATCCGACCGTTTTGAAAGGATTTTCATCGGTTATTTCGATTTTTTTATCGGTATTTTCGACCTGCGTGAACGCCGACTTCAAAGCCTTTACCTCTTCCGATAAGCCCGTGGTCGGGTCCGCCCCCTCTCCGCGATACTCTGCGGCGGCTTTGCCGTAAAAAAGCAAATCGACAAGCAAAATTCTCATTTTCAAGTTTTCGTCGGCGGTCTGGTTTAAGTCGTACGCCGATTTTGAAAGCAGCATTTCCGCATATGTTTTCAGCGAAAATTCGCTTTCGACGGCACATACTTCTTCGACGTTCGTTTCGCCGTAAAGAGAAAGTTTGTAGCTTACTTTTTCCGCCATATATTGCGGGGAAAGTTCGGTAAAGCGGAAGATATGTTCGCCCGCCGTTGCTTTCTCAAGCGTTTCGGTAAACTCTTTATCTCGGTAATAAAAGGTCATTTCCGCCTTAGAGGTACCCGCGGGGACTAAAACTTTATAGTTTACGGTTATTTCGTTCGTTAAGGTAACGTAAACGCTTTTTACGTACTTTGTTCCTTCTTCCGCAAAAACGCCTTGTTTCGGCGAAGCCGAAACGACCGTTGCAATAGAGGCTATTGCAATAATAAGTGCGAAAATTCTTGTTTTAAAACTTAATTTCATCATTTTTCTACTCCTCAAAATTTACGAAAGCGTGTTAAAGTTTTTCATTCCGTCGCTTTGCTCGCCGGAAACGTCCTCGCCGTTGCCTTTGAAACCGCTCGTCGAAATAACGTCCTCGCCGCGAAATTCAATCTTTTCCGTTTTTGGCGGAAGGTAGTTCTTTTTGCCGATATTTTCCATCTTTTTACACTCCTTAAATTTTTTATATAAACCTGAACGTAACGGAATCCACGTTTATTGCGTAATCTCCCGAAACGCTTGCAAGTTCGATTATGTTTGCGCCGCGTTTCAGCCTTATAGTGCCGAGCGAAACGTCTGCCCAGTTCACGTAAAGCGAAACATCGCCTTTCTCGTTCACGCTTCCGTCGGCACTCAACGCCTTTCCGCCCTTAACCACGACGGAAGAAGCCATCTCGACGTAATTTTTTTCGGCGTTCTGTTCGTAACGATAACTCAGCGTGTAGCCGTTCTTCATTACGATATCTTTCATTTCTACGGGATTCCAGATATTTTCCGTCGCGCCGTAGTCTTTTGCCACCGTTTTAGCCGCCGAAGAGGAAGCGCGCAAAACCATTTCCGCGTCACACTCAACGTCGCTGTAAATGTAGACGAGCATTTTCTTGTCCGCCGCGTTGAAAAAGCCTACGTACTTTCCGCCCGAAGCCGAACCGTCTTCGCAAATTCTGCCGTCGATGCCCGTTTTGTCCACAAAAATTTTCTCGTCCGCGGCAGCCGGGTTATTCGGGTTAAAGTAGACGGATTCCCACCAGTTTACGGCTTTTTCCGCTTCGACGAAGTATTGATTCAAAACGGTTATCTGCTGCTTACAAGTTTCGGTAACGCCCGCAAGAGTGTAGGAAAGGGTGACTAAGGTATCGCCCGATTTAATCTCGGAAGCGACGAGATGGTCGGTAACGTTCCACTCTTTTTCGCAAACGGAGCAGTGCGCTTTGACGAGCATTCCCGAAACGTCGAACTTTTCGCCGACCGCGTAGACGGTTTTTGCCGCGGGAGAAACTACGGTCAAGCCGTCGAGCGTGTGCGGAATTTCTTCTTTTAAAACGGAAGTTATTTCCTTTTCGCCCGCGCCGTCGGCAAACATTTTGTTGCAAACGGAACAGCGATAATATTCGATATTGCCTTGCTTTTCGCAAGTGGAAGCTACTTCGTCAATCCTATCGAGCGTGACGGCGTTATGCTCATGTTCGCTGATAAAGCGTACTTCGGCGTAATCGAAGTTCGCCGCAACGTCGCCTACGCACGTTATATCGAGAATGTTGTCGCCCGCCTTAAGCGTTACTATCCCGAGCGAAATCTCCGTCCAGTTGAGCGTTAAGTTGATATCGCCCATCGTGTTGACGGTACCGTCCTCGTTTAAGGCAACCGACCCCGGTAAAACCTTTTCGCCTAAGGTTATCGCTTCCCCGTTTAAACTGACGAAAAACGAATAATCGAAGCGGCTTTCACCCACTGCAACGGGTATCCACCAATCGCTGTCGTTCGGGTAAAAATCTCTGCGGTACTGCGTAACCTTATTGCTCGCCGCAACGATTACTATTTCCGCCGTGATAGCTTCTTCTGAATAGGCA
>CAKQSU010000099.1 GCA_934273135.1 uncultured Clostridia bacterium | reverse complement strand
AGTCGTGGGTTCAAGTCCCGTCGCCTCGACCAACGGAAAGGACAAGGTTTTCGCCTTGTCCTTTCTGTTTTGTTGTGGCAAGGGGTTGCCCGTGACCTCTTGCGTCCCGAACCATACAGGGGTCCCCGAATAAAACGAGCAGCGTTTTTTCGGGGAGAGGAGCAACCGACCGTAAAGTCTATGCCTTTGACGTAGGCAAAGGCTGACAATAAGGGCGTGTTGCGACGAGGGACCAAGAGTCGTGGGTTCAAGTCCCGTCGCCTCGACCAACGGAAAGGACAAGGTTTTCGCCTTGTCCTTTCTGTTTTGTTGTGTTGCAGAGTGACGGGGTTGCCCGTGACCTCTTGCGTCCCGAACCATACAGGGGACCCCGCTTTGAACGATGTTCGCCCTTGCGGGCAAGAGAAGTTAAAAGAGATGTTTTCTTACGAAAGTGATGAAAAATGCACCAACTTTTCAGTAGATGCCTTACTGTCTATCTTGTCGAACTTATTTAATCAGGTCTTCAATCGAACAATCAAGTGTTTTTGCGAGTTTGTACAAAGTTTCACCTTGCGCCTTGGATATATCGAGTTTTCCTTGCTCGTAAGCCTTTATTGCTCTTAATGAGACACCGCTTATTCCCGCCAATTCGGTCTGACTCAGTTTCCGTTTTTTTCGCCATAATTTTAACGATGGTTCTGTGGACAATTGCTTTTGAATTAACGCGACCGTTTCTGTTTCATCCATCTCATGGTAAGGGAAATAGTTAAGCAACAGTTTACTACACGGATACGCTTTGATTATTTCGGCAAACGTCTTACAAGTGTACCATTGCGTATAGGCAAGTACCCACCCTACCCAGTATTCGGGAGAAGCAAGCATATTTTGCTCCGTTTCTTCAATTTGTTTATCCAACACAAGCCCTAATAGTTCATTCGCAGATTTTCCCGCAAGATAAACGGGATCGCCTTTTTCAAATGCCTTACTTATAGAAGACTGAATAAATCTTTCTCCGAACTCGTCAACGGTTAGTTTTTCGTGATATACTGCCAACTCGAACATTGACGCGAGTTTTCTTTGCGCCATATCGAGATAATACTCATCGTATGCGTGAATCATCAGGCTTTATCCCTCCTCTCAATATTTCGTTCAAGTATAAGGCATTCGGGTCAAACAATCCTCTCTTATCCGATAAAAATTCCAATCTTGCTTTCTCGTTTCTCTGTTTACGCAACGGATAATAAATGTCCGCAGGGGCAATCTCGTATCCAAGGAATTTTAATCTATCGAATGCATTTTGACTCCTAATGACTATTTGTTCTCCCAAATTGCCGAGTTTAAGTGCTTCCGCGAGTCTTTGGCAAGAAATCGTATTGTTTAAGAACGATTCTGCATACGAAAAGTACGAATCATCCGCTCGGTATCCCTTGATGATGTCATAATCTTCATAAGGTATCGAAAAATTCTCCACCAAGTACTGCTTGCCCGCCTTTGTGATATCGTTCTTCAAAGTGAACACTCTATTCTTAAGCAGTATGGTTATCCAATGAAGAATATTATATTGCGGGTCCGATAAATCAAGACAAGTCAATCCGCTTGTATCGAGTTCGTATTTATTCGCATATCCGTCTTTGCCATCGGTCACACCCCATTCTTTCGCAAGGTCAAGATCTTCCGTGCAATAGAAACCGAGTCCGTAATCATTCTTTGGATTTCCATACCCGAATTGAGGTTTTTCTCTAATTTCACTTGAGCCATGATAAATAATAAAACTCTTTTTCATAAGACATTTTCCTTTTTTTGGTTATATTATAACATTACAATGCCCCTTTGTCAAGAGAAAAGGTCTTTGTACAAGCAGATTTTTGACTCACTTATGATATTTTTTCTCGTCCAGTTAACATTTTTGTGCCATTTTAAAAAACAAAGCTTATCTGCAAACGTCACATCACTTTGCGACAAAGTCGCAAAGCATCGATACAGCAAAGCTATAACATCACTTCATCGCTATTGACAAGGTTTTCGCCTTGTCCTTTCTGTTTTGTTGCGGCAAGGGGTTGCCCGTGACCTCTTGCGTCCCGAACCACATGAGGACCCCGAATAAAACGAGTAGCGTTTCTTCGGGGAGAGGAGCAAATTGCAACACATTTTTTAAAGTTTCTTATTTTCAAAATCAAATTGCTCGGATTTGATTGACTGAAAGCAAAAAAATATTGTACAATTAGTATAACGATTACGAAAAAGGGGCTTTTTATGGGGATTGACGAGGTTATTAACGCGAGCGACGATATTATTGCGGAAGTTTCGGCGGAAATTATCGAAGAAAACATCGAAGCTTACACGGAGCTTGCAAAATGATTTGGCTTACTAAAAAACAATTGCTTTTTCTGCACGAGAAAATTGCGGAAGCGACGGGCGGGTCGGACAAAGTGCGCGACGAAGGGCTTTTGGAATCCGCTCTGCTTTTGCCCATGCAGACTTACGGCGAAACGGAACTTTTTCCGACGATTATAGACAAAGCCGTACGGCTTGCGTGCGGAATAACGAGCAATCACCCGTTTATCGACGGGAACAAGCGAACGGGAGCGCATGCAATGCTCGTTACGCTCAGGCTCAACAATATAAAACTTCGTTACGCGCAAGACGAACTTTCTTCCGCGTTTTGGCAACTTGCCGCGGATAAAATAGGTTACGACGAATTGCGCGAATGGGTTCTAAAACACATGAAAAACGAGGATGTTTGATTTACCCTCGCTTTTTGTTTGTTAAAATCTGTTTACCTTATAAAATTCGTCATTAAGCGTTCTTCCTGCTCGGGCAAGCCGAAACGCTCTTTGCCGAGCGCGATTTTGTCCATTGCTGTATAGGTGTTACCCTCTTTTTTAGGAGAACCGTTTATAAGTAATACTTTCATATATATCAAAACCTCTCTAAAATTATTAAAATTATGCGATAATCGACTTATAGGCGGACTTTTTGCAATTATTTACAACGCCGCCCATCAATAATTTTTCTTCTATTCCGCAGCTTTATAGAGCGAAGCGTAAATTCCGTTCTGCGCCATAAGCTCATTATGGGTGCCTTTTTCGGCTATGCCTTTGCCGTCGATAACGAAAATTTCGTCGGCTTTTTTTACGGTTGAAAGTCTGTGCGCGACGGTTATTGTCGTTCTGCCGACTTTGAGCGTTTCGAGGGCTTGTTGGATTTCACGCTCGGTGACGGTATCGAGCGAGGAAGTCGCTTCGTCCAAGATGAGTATGGGCGGGTTTTTAAGGAACGCGCGGGCTATCGAAATGCGTTGGCGTTGCCCTCCCGAAAGCTTCACGCCGTGTTCGCCGATATAGGTGTCGTATCCGTCCGTTTGCCCTTCTACAAACTTATGAACGCCCGCGAGCTTTGCCGCCGCAACGATATCCTCGTCGGTGGCGGTCGGGTTGCCGTAAGCGATATTTTCTTTCACGGTGCCGCTGAAAAGGAATGTTTCTTGCTGAACGACGCCGATAAACTTACGCAAATCATCGGTTTTAAGCGTTGAAATATCCACGCCGCCTATCGTGATTTTGCCCGAATCGGGGAGATAAAAACGGGGCAGAAGGTTGCAGATTGTGGTTTTGCCCGCGCCGGACGCCCCGACGAGAGCGACCGACGCCCCCTCTTTTACGGTAAACGAGAGGTTTTCGACGACGTGAGCCGCATTGCCCTGACCTTTATACGTAAAGCAAACGTTTTTATACTCTATATCGCCGCTCAAACCGTTAATTTTTACGGGGTTTGTAGGTTCGTATTCGCTTTGAAGCTCCGTTATGTCAAGGAAGCGTTCAAAGCCGACGATACCGTCCTCTATCTGTTCGGTGAGCGTGACGAAAGTTCTTATGGGAGAAACGAGCATGGCAACATAGAGAACGAGCGCGGTTAAATCCCCTGCGCTTATCATGCCTTTAAAGCACATAAAACCGCCCATTACGACGCACAAAAGATATAAAATATCGATACAAAACTGCATTACGGAGTTAAAACGCCCCATCACCTTAAGAACGTCGATACGGGATTCGCAATATCTTTCGTTGGATTTTTCAAACTTTTTCGATTCCGTTTGCGCCGCGCAATAAGCCTTTGAAACCCTTATGCCGGAAATGGACGACTCGACTTCGGAGTTTATTTCGGCGGTGGTTTCGCGGCGTTTTTTGAAAGCCGCTATCATTTTTATTCTCATTCTCGCGACGATTAAAAGCATTATCGGAAGCACTAAGCCGATTACGAGCGCAAGATACGGGTTTATGCCCATTATCATTACCACCGCGCCGATAAAGGAAAGAATCGACACGAAGGCGTCCTCGGGACCGTGGTGCGCAAGCTCGGAGACTTCGAATAAGTCGTTCGTCATCCTTGAAATTATGCTGCCCGTAGGCGTTTCGTCAAAGTAAGAAACGGGGAGCCGCTCTAATTTGTCGAACAGTTCTTTGCGCATTTGTTTTTGCATTTTTACGCCGAAAACGTGTCCGTAATAGTCGACCATGTACCTGAAAACGGCTTTTAATATAAAGACGGCAAGCATTATCGCCCCGGCAATCAATGCGCGGGTAAAAGTATCGTCAAAGACGTATTCGTTGAAGATTTTTCGCGCAATCGCGGGGTAGATAATGCCGCAGGCGACAAGCCCTAACGCGCAGAGAATATCCGCGATAAAGGGCTTTATGTGCGGCTTATAATAGGAAGCGAAAGCCTTTACGCTGTTTCGTTTTTTGTTTTTCATTCTTTCACCTTTTTATCTCCTTTTACACCGAATATTTTTATGAATACATTCTACCACATAAAAACGCAAAAATCAAGAGAAAACAAAGCACTTTCAAAGCCAGTTAAATCAAAAAAAACGGGCGCGGGCGTTTTCAAGTTTGCAAAAGGTCGCCTCTTATGATTGACAAAATCGAACGCGATATATATAATATAATAGTTTTAGATAAAATAATCAGGGTCAAATATAGTTTTTGAATTTTAACTTTCGGAGTAAAAATATGGACATCAGAGAAGACGTAAGAAATATTGCGATTATCGCGCACGTCGACCACGGCAAAACAACGCTTGTGGACGCGCTCTTAAAAC
>CAKQSU010000098.1 GCA_934273135.1 uncultured Clostridia bacterium | reverse complement strand
CTCCGCAAAAACTTCTGTTTTCTTCTAATAAGTCGGCAAGGAAAATTATCTGTTCCATTCTCGTCATGTTCGCCCGCCCGGTGGTGTGATATCTCACGGCGTTCACGATATCTTCGCTTATTCGGGGAAGCTCTTTTTTTATAAAGTCCGCGCCGAGAAATTGATGAATTACGGGTGCGGGTACGCCCGGATAGGAAAGGGAAAGGCTTTCGGGCGACATGTATTTTGCCACGTCATGGAGCATTGCCGCCAAAAAGGCTTCGTCCGCGTTGACTTTAAGTCGGCGGGCGTAACGCACGGCAAGAGTCATGACTCCCGCGGTATGTATAAGCCGCTTTTCTGGCAGGTTTTTTCTGACGAGTTCGCCGGCTTTTCCTTCCGAATAAAGCCCGTTTTTCTTGATGTAATCGTAGACGTTTTCGTCAAGGTATTCGCAAGCGTTAAGACCAAGGGCAAGATAAGCGCGGATTTTCGTGCCGGAAATATTTTTGCCGACGTACGGACTGAATTTTACTTTTTCGCTAAAATGCTCGGCAAAAAACCTTTCGGCTTTTTCCTCGTCCTCGCCCTCTCTTTTAGTAACGAAAAGCGTTGCGGCTTTAAGTATTTTTTCGGGGCATTTCCAAGTGGGAAAGTCGAAAAGCATATCGGTGCCGACGAGAAAATATGTTTTTTCGCTTTTATATAGGGCGTTTAAGTGTTCGAGCGTTTCGTAAGTGTAGCTTAAACCCTCTTTTTTTAGTTCGTAATCGCTTACTTCCACGTTTTTTTCGCCGTCGAAGGCAACTAAAAGAAGTTTTTTTCTGATTGCCCCGTCGGCGATAGCCGCGCCCTTTTTGTGCGGGGGCTTGCCCGCGGGCATTACGATGAGCTTATCGACGTCGAGAGCCTTTAAAGCTTCTTCGACGATTTTTTTATGTTCTTTGTGTACGGGGTTAAAGGACCCCCCGAAAACGGCAATTTTTTTCATACTTAAATTTTACCATATTTTCGCAAGGTTTACAAGAATATATTAAAGAATTTTCGGCAATAATTTTGTCGTTATGAAAAATTCATTTTCTTCTACTCGCTTTGGCGCAAAAATTTCCTTCCCTTTCATTGTGAACGCAATTTTTGCATTTCTTTTTATATGCCCGTCGCTTGCGATACTTTTCGGCGCGAGCGGATTAAAATTCAAGGTGGCATTGTCCGCCGCTCTGCCGCTTGCCGTAACGGCAAGTTTGTCCGTATCCGCGCTCATATCGCTGTTGACGCGCGATAAAGCGGTCTTTTTTAAACGCGATAAACGTATGCTCAACCTTTACGCATGTGCAGACGACGAACTTTTACGGATTTTTACCGAATATTTCGATAAAATGCACATACGAACAAGCGTGACGGATATGCACATAACGACGGACGACGAGGAATGGGCTATACTTATGCTGCCCGAGGAAGTGAGGGCGAACGAACTTGCGCTTGCCTTAAGGGCGCGAACGGACAAAGGCAAAAAGTTTGTCGCCGTGTCGCCTTTCTTTTCGCCCGCCGCCGAAAAGTACGCGCGTGAAAGAGATATTACGATTATCGCTGAAAAAGAGATTTTAAGCCTTTTAGGCGAAAAAGGACTTCTGCCCGAGCCTGAAAAAAAGAACTTTTTAAAAAGGCTTGCCGATATGTTCAATCCGTCGATAGGCAAAAAAGCGGTGGTTTACGGATTGTTTATAGCGGCAAGCTCGTTTTTTATCAAACTAAACGTTTACTATCTGATTTGGGGAACGCTGTTCTTTTTGTACGGCGCGGCGGCGGTGATAAAAGGGATTGTCGAAAAGCGCAAAGGTAAGGTGAGAATTGAAAGTTGAAAGGTGAAAATGGAAAGGTGAAAATTGTGGACGATTGAAAGTTGAAAATAGTTGTCAAAAAACTTTCAACTTTAAACTTTCAATTTACATATTCTCCCCTCATCCACCGTCGCCGCGACGACGGTCCCCCTTCTCCACAAAGCTCGGCAGAGCCGAGCGGGCGAAGGTTGGTGTGTGTGTGGTTAGTCGACGCGCCGGCGGAGCCGCCCCCTTTTCGTCACGCCAAAGGCGTGCCCCCTTTCCCGCTATCGGGAAAGTCTACCCCACGAAGATTTTTTCAAAATCGGGGGAAGGTCGGTATGTGGTGAAAGTTAAGGAACAAATTAAAACGCCGCGACGTAAATCGTCGCGGCGTTTCCATACGCTAAACTGTTTTTAGCTATTAAAAACCTGATTGATATTGAGGTCAATCGCTTTTTAACCGCTTGTCATTCGCCGACCGTAAAGTCTGCGTCGAAAGCGGAGGGGTTAGCCGCAACGTAAGCGGAAAGCTTGTTGACGTTAGCTACGTTCAATGCGGTGAGTTTGTCGCACTTACCGAAAACGGTTGTGCCGAGCGTAACGTCCGCGCCGAGGTTGACGGTTTCGAGCTTTGCGCAGTTATAGAAGGTGTTGGCTTCAAGGGCGGTAACGGTAGCGGGAACGGATATTCTCGTGAGTTCCGTGCAGCCGTAGAAAGCCTTTTCGCCTAAAGAAGTAAGCGAAACGGGAAGCGTGACAAGCCCCGCGCTTTCGGTTGCAAGCATGGTGTAACCGAGGAGCGAGCAGCCGGCAAACGCGCTCTTGCCGATAGTCTTTAATGCGGTCGCTTTGGAAAAGTCGATTTTGGCGAGAGCCGTGCAGTTTTCAAAAGCGGAGTTGCCGATTTCTTCGACGGTGGCGGGAACGGTATAAGAAGCAAGCTTCGTCATGCCGTAGAAAGCCTTTTCGCCTATCTTTTTGACTGCGCCGCTAAGCGTAATCGTTTCGACGGCAAGACCGGAGAAAGCAAAATCGGAAATTTCATCGCCCGTTACCACGATTTCTTTCAAAGAATCGGGGATATAGTAGGTGGTGGAACCGTTTGAACCGGAATTATGATATACGGTTGCGGACGACGCGCCGGTGGCTTCGGCGGTGCCGAAGAGATAACCCATCGTCTTTTTGGCGTTGACGGCGTTCTTGGTCGCGCCGGTAAAGCAAACGGTGAGCTTGGCGAGGTTGACGCAACCCGCAAGGCAACCCGCGCCTATCGTTTCGACGTTCTTGCCGAAGGTGATTTCATGAATAACCTTTTGACCGGCAAACGCGTCCGCGGCGATTTCCTTGACGGGATAGGTAACTTCCTTACCGGAAGAATCTTTGGTCGTGTATTCGTTTATTACGACTTTTTTAAGACCTTCGGCAACCTCGTCGAACTTGCCGTTGGAAACCTTTTCGGCGTCCGTTTCGTTAAGACGGAACTTTTTTAAGACGGCGTAATCTTTGCCGTCGCTATCCGTTTCCACGGTGTATACCGCGCCGGAAACGACGTCGGAAGAGTCTTTGTTGCCGTTGCAAGCCGTAAAGGCGTAAACCGAGCAGACGGTAAGGGTAAGAATAAGCAGAAAATTGATAAGCTTTTTCATCGGAAATGCTCCTTTAAACACGCGCGCACAGATTTATATAATATTGAAAATCCTCTTTCGCTCGCACTTTACGTGCGAATATCGATTGCCGCTTACGGCAAATATCGAGCCGCAAGGCATATCGATTGCGCCGTCGGCGCAAATATCAAGCAAGCATAGCTTGCAAACAAGCTTCAATATTATAGAGTTTGCGCGTTCATCACGGGTAATTTTATCATTTTACAAAGGTTTTGTCAATAATAATTGAGCGTAACTTTGCTTATTGAGAGTTTTTTATCTCAAAATGTTTGTCTTTTTTTGTTTTTTAAAGAATTTTTATCGTTTGCCGCCGCTTTGTCGTTTGCCGATTTATTAAAGCCGCCGCCTAAACGTGAACGTAAGAGCGGCTTTAATGACAGCCGCCGCAAGTGGAACAATGCCCCGTGCAACCGCTCGGCTTTTTTCCGAAGGTCCCTGCGGGTTTGCCGTAGTATATCCTTTCGGCTTTTACTTTGCAGTCGGGGCAGAGAACTTCCTGTTCGCAATTTTTGACGAGTTCGGAAAATTCCTTTTTGCATTCCGGGCATTTATAATCGAGTAAAGGCATAAAAACCCTCCTTTTTTGTATCGCTTTATTTTTATACGCTTGTATTATACAACCGCCGCGCGTTTTATTCAAGCGTTTTAAGCCCTGTTTTTAAATAAAATAAGCGACGAAAGAATCGTTTTTAAAGAGCATTTTTTGCGATAATCGGCTTATAGGCGGGCTTATTTGCATTTACGCAAAAACCCTCTCTCCGAAAAAAACGGAAAGAGGGCTTGGAAATTACAATCCCTGTTTACTTACTTTTCAACGCCTTCGAGATATTTTAAAGGCGAAACGCGCTTATCGGATTCGTAAACTTCGAAGTGAAGGTGCGCGCCGTCCTTGTACTCCTGACGGTTGTTTGTGGAAACAACGCCTATTTCGTCGCCCTTTTTAAGCGTTTTACCCTCGACGATATCGTCGTTTGCTTCCACGGAATTATAGACGGATACAAGCCCGTCGCCATGGTCGATTTTAACGGTCGTACCCTCTAAGTACGATTTTGTAACCGAAATCACGGTGCCGTCGTACGCCGCAACGACTTTGGCGTTTTCGTCGGCGGAAAAGTCCATTCCCATATGCCCCGTGTATATTCCGAGCGTTTTGTTGTAAGTCACGCTTGCGGCGGTGTATTCCTTAATGCAGGTTCCGTTCACCACGGGTACGGCGAAAACTATTTTCGTCGAGATGGGTTTTTCCGGCTTAACGTCGTCCTTGCCGTCGTCGGGGTCGGTCGTCGACGAATCGCCCGGCTCGGGCGTAACCGAATCGCTCGGCTTTTCCGTTGACTGAACGGGTTTTTCGGGTACGGAAGCCGAATCCCTGCCTCTGCCGACAAACACTATCGTAAGCGTGAGAGCAGCAACGAGCGCAAGAGCCGCAGCCGCGGTAAGAAAAACCGACGTCCTTTTACTTAATTTTTTTTCTTTCATTTTTTAACCTCCGGGTTTTTGTAATAAGCATTATTTCCGCGCCGTTGGCGTTTTATACCTTAACGAAAAACAAATTTTTTGCTTTCGGAAAGAAAAAAGCTCAATAGCTTCCGAAAATCATAGGCGTTGCTATGGAGTAAACGTCGCCGCGGCGAGCCGAATGGAGATTGACGCGCTTGCCGCCTATAAC
>CAKQSU010000097.1 GCA_934273135.1 uncultured Clostridia bacterium | reverse complement strand
ATGGATAACCTTATGAGTAAAAAAGGCAAGCTCATGGAGATAAAAGTCAACAACACGACGTTCAACCTCGAACTTGCCGACGTAAAATACGTCGATATATACAATTATCGGCTTATTTATCACACGCTCGACAAGGACATAGAAGTCACGACAAAGAGTTTGCAGGAAGTCGAACCGTACCTTATCAAGAACGGGTTTTTCAAATGTTCGCGTTCGCTCATCGTCAACTTGCGGCATGTAAAGGAAGTGGAAGACTTAGAAATAACAGTCGGCGGCGACAAGCTTATTCTTGCGAGAAGGCGAAAAAAGGAATTTATGCAAGCCTTGACGGAGTTTTACGGCAACTTCGATATGTGAAAAAACGGCAACGGCGCAAAAGCCGCCCGAAAGCAAAAAACCAGCCCAAAAGCAAAAACAAAAGCAAACCAAAACCGATGTGAACCCAAAAGTTAGACACTTTAGGAGAGGCATATCAAACGAGGAATAAAATGTCGCAGATGTTTTTCTTTCGCCCGATATTCGTAATCGAGCTTATTATTGCGGAAATACTTTTCGCAAAAGACTTTGAACGCAGAAAACTTTTTTGGCTGAGAGCCGCGCTTTGCGTTATAGGTTGCGTCGCTCTCTCTTTTCTCGCGCCGCCGAAAGCCGAAAACTTTTTCGTTCACTTTTTCACGTTCACGTTTTTGTTCGCCTTAACGCTCGCGGCGGGCGTAATATGCTTCGACGCGCCTTTTAAGAGCATACTTTTGTGCGCCGTTGCGGGCTATACCGTTCAGCACATCGCATCGGAAGCATACGAAATGTTCAACGTCACGATGGAAACGACCGTCGACGTTTCGCTTGACTTTTACGATTCGAGCGAACTTACGGTAATTTCGGCGGAAAACTATTATTTTTTGATAGTCTACATTTTTTTGTACACGCTCGTGTATTCTCTCAACGGGATTTTCTTTGCCCCGACCGTGCGCAAAGCCGGCGCGAACGAAATGGGCGATATCGTGACGATGGCTCTTTCGGCGTTGATACTGCTAATCGACCTTGTGGTAAGTTCCGTCGTAACGTTCGTCGTTCCGACGCGCGTCCTCGCTTCGGTTTTCCCGAAAGACAAAACGATAGTTTTCGTTGTCGAAATGCTTCTGCACTTCTACAACTTTTTGTGCTGCATACTCGTAATAGTTCTTTTGGTGGAAGTGCCGCGGCGTTCGGGCGCGGAATCGGAGCTTAAAGTAGTGAAAAAAATGCGCATGCGCGAAAAGGACCAATACGCGCTCATGAAAGAAAACATCGAAGTAATAAACGTAAAATGCCACGACTTAAAGCACAAAATGTACGCGGTGTTCAACGAAAAGGGATTCGCCGACGAGGAAAGGGAGGAAATCAAAAAAGCCATAGACATTTACGACTCCGCTTATCGCACGCCGAGCGAAGCGCTGAACGTCGTTCTTACCGAAAAAAGCCTTGTTTGCAAGTCGAAAGGCATAGACCTATCCTGCATACTCGACGCGACCAAGCTCGATTTTATGCCCGATTACGAAGTGTATTCGCTGTTCGGCAACCTTTTGGACAACGCGATTGAAGCGACCGCGAGCCTAAAGGCGAGCGAACGCTCGATAGGCTTGAAGATAACTGCCAACGGCAAGTTAGTGATAATAAAAATCTTCAATAACTTTGCGGGCGAAGCCGACTTTAAGGACGGCTTGCCCGTCACCACTAAAAACGACAAGGCTTTTCATGGCTACGGCTTGAAAAGCGTAAAACACACGGTAGAAAAGTACGGCGGGTCTATGGACATAAAAACCGACAAGCAGGTTTTCACCTTAACCATTCTCTTCCCGTCCGCAAAATAAGCCGCGGAAGCAAACTTAAAGATTGCTTTAAACCCGCTTGCAAAACCGTTCACAAGCAAAATTCGACCGTTCACAAGGAAAGTATTGCGTTGCTTTCCTTTTTTTGTTATGCTTTTTTCGACCAAAAAAACGGTTTATCTTCCGATGGGCGTATCACGCCCGCCGCCAAAAGCGGAGCGGAAGAAAAGGAGCTAAAAAAAGATGAAAGCATTAACAAAGCGGATAATTTGCTTTATTATCGCGATAGCGTCGCTTACGTGCCTTGCATTGTCGGGCTGCGGCAAAACGGAAGCGCACGTTTGCGAAAGCAAATGCCCAAAGTGCGGATATTGCCTCAACAAGGACTGCAAAGACCCCGCATGCGAATTGAAATGCCCCGGGCATAAAGAGGAAAAAGCTACGATAAAAAGCGTGGAAGTAACCGTTGCCCCGAAAACAAGCTACTATCCCGGCGAAGTATTCGATATAACGGGGCTTGTCGCAACGGCAAAATTATCTAACGGTAAGAGCAAAAGCTTTTTCGATTCCGAGTTCACGACGTGGACCAAAAAAGGCGAACAACTTAGTAAAGACGACAAAAAAATCACCGTAAGCGTTCCCGGTTACGACTACACTTTCGATATAGAAATAACCGTCGCTTTGCCGACCGACTTAACGATGACGGTTGACTCGTCTGCCTTAAAAGAGCGTTACACTACCGAAGAAACGATAAACTTTACCGTTTTAACGGTAAGGGTTGCGACGGAAGGTTACACGAGCATATTAAAAGCCGAGGAATGGAAGCTCAAAAAAGGCGAAACGGAAATTACCGACAAAACCGCCGTTAACGCAAAAGACCTCGGCGCGGGCGAAGTTACCCTTACCGTGGAATACCTGCCGGACGTTAAAAAAGATAGTGTTGACGGTTGTCGAAGCGGACAAAATAATCTCGCCGTCGTTCATCGAAGCGGAAGATTGCGTTTATAAGCTTTCCGGCGTTGATAAAGACAGCGAATCGTCGCTTCTCGGCACGGAAACGAATACGCCTTACACCGCAAAGGAAAACACGTCTATAGCGCAGATAGTTAAAGACGGAGTTATATCGGGCGAACAAAAGATAGCCAACGGCACGAGCGGTAAGGGCGCGGTTTCTTCTCTTAGTCCTCAACAAAACGGAAAAACGGTATACTTCAAGTTTACCGTCAAGGTTCCCGAGGCGGGCAATTACAAAATAAAAGCGAGAGCAGCCGGCACTAGCGGCGGGAACGTTCGCAATAATTTTGCTGTCAACGTCAACGGAGCAAAGGGCGCGGACGGAAAGTTTGCTTTTACGCTTAACGATAAGAACCAATATCTCGTAGCGGGAAATCAATTGTCAAAATATTGCGACGAGGCTTCTCTTAATTTGAAAGAAGGTCAAAAATTCTTGAGTTGGTATAACATGTTCTTCTGGGGTATGCTCGATATCGGGACGGTAGAACTCACGAAGGGAGAAAACGTTATCCGTATTTACATGCCGCAAGGGTTTTCCGGTAATATCGACTATTTTGAAGTAGTTGAGAACGACGGAGCCGAAAGCGCGAAGATTTTAAGCACTCGCACCGGCTCAAGGGTTGACTTGTCCAAAAACGCTTTGTATCTCAATAAGGGCGAAAAGCTCACCGATTTGGTCTTAACGCCCGAGCTTCACCCGGAAAAATACACGCTTTTATATATTCGTCTTTCTTCCGGCAAGGAAGTACCCGTAACCGAAAGGATGCTTGAGGGCAAAATAGACTACACAAAAGTAGGCGAACAAAAAGTAACGGTTGTAGACCCCGTAAGCAATGAAGAAGCTTCGTTTACGCTTATTATCGAAGAGATGAAAGAAGACTAAGCCAAGAGAGGATAATATGAATTCACAACTAATTAAAAAGATACTTGCAACGGTTGGCGCGGTAATACTTGTTGTCGTCATAATCGTGGGCGATTGCATTTGTTACGCGCACGAGAACGAAATAACTTCTCACCTTTGCCCGGACAATATTGTGTACGACACGACATGCTCGACAGAGGCCCTTGCGGAAAGCGACAAGGTTATTCAACGCGTTGCCGAAGAGGGAATAACCCTATTAAAAAACAACGGAACGCTCCCCTTGGACTTTTCCGAGCTTGACGAAGAAGAAAAGTATAACGTGAACTTATTCGGCGTGGGCGGCACCGATTCCGACGTAAACGGGTTTTACGTTTTCGGCGGCGGCTCCGGCTCCGTTACGCTCGAAAAGGAAAACGCGGTTTTCCTAAAAGGCGCGCTTGAAAACGCGGGCTTTGCGATAAATGCTAACCTCTACAACTTCTTTAAGGAAAAGCAGGCTAATCCCGCCGCCGATTGGTGGGGTAAGGACTCTTCGCTTACGTACAGAAACTACGCAAAGGCGTATTCCGACACGGCAATCGTTGCTATTTCGCGCTTTACGGGCGAAAACCGCGGCGATGACGCTAACATTGCCGACGTCGGCTCGCAATCTTTCAACATGCCCTGGAACGTCACTTACACCGATTCGGACGCCGACAAAAGAAACTTTTGTCAGATTTCCTTAAAGGAAGAAGCGATGATAAGATACTGCGCGGACAACTTTGAAAACGTAATCGTTATAGTCAACAGCGGCAACGTGATGGAACTCGGGCTTTTAGAAGAGCTTGACGGTGTGGACGCGGTTATGTACGTTCCATATACCGGGCAGTCGGGCGCGAACGCCATAGGCAAAATACTTAACGGCGAAGTTAACCCCAGCGGAAAAACGACCGATACTTTTGCTTATTCCACCACGGAAAACGCCCCATACGCATCCGACGCGGTCGTCGCTTCTTACGGCTCGTCGAAGCAGATCGCTTATACGGAAGACATCTATATCGGCTATAAGTGGTACGAAACGGCGGACAAGGAAGGATACTTCACCGCAAAAGGCACTTCTTACGACAAAGTCGTTCAGTATCCGTTCGGTTACGGGCTTACGTACACGAGCTTTGAATGGGCTTTAAAGGGCGTAACGGTAAAAACAAACGGACAGGAAACGTCCTCAACGCTTGCAAACGGCGCGGAAATAAAAGACAAAAACACCACGGTTGAAGTTTTGGTCGAAGTCAAAAACACGGGAAAAGTTGCGGGTAAAGAGGTTGTTCAATTGTACGCTACCGCGCCTTACACGAAAGGCGGAATCGAAAAGCCGTACGTAGCCTTAACCGACTTTGCAAAAACAAAAACGCTCTACCCCGCTTCGGAAGCGGACGGCAAAGAAAAATTAAACAGCGAAATAGTAAAGCTTGAATTTAATCTTTACGATATAGCGT
>CAKQSU010000096.1 GCA_934273135.1 uncultured Clostridia bacterium | reverse complement strand
GTATCGGTAACGCTGTCTTTTTCGTACTTAAAGCCGCCGGCAGGGACCTCGTAAGTGAATTTTGCCGCTTCCGAATCGGCATGACAATGCGACGAGTTGCCGATATAAAAAGTGTACGTTCCGCCGTCGAGTTCGTAACCTTTAAAGCCGTTGCCGTTCGCGTCGGAATAGTCGTAAGAAGCCATTGCGCGGACGTCAAGTTCGACTTTGACTTTTTTAGTGCCGCCGCTTTTGGAAATGACTTCGGTTTTTGCAAAATCGCCGAGAACTATATGCGATTTTTCTATTCCGCCGGCGGTATAGGGCGCGGAATACCACAGCTGAACGACTTCCTTGCCGTCATAGCTTCCGTTGTTCGTGACGGTAACTTCAAAGGAAAGTTTTCCGTCTTTTGTAAGCGTTGCTCCGCTCGGCGTCATCGGCGTTACGGTTTTTGAAAATTCCGTATAAGATAGTCCGTAACCGAAGGGATAGCAAACGTTTTTATCGTACCAATCGCCGCCCGCTTCGTAGCCTTTTGTTTCGTAATAGCGGTAGCCCGTGTAAATTCCTTCGCGGTATTCGACAAACCAGGCGTTACGCGCCTTGTCGTTGAAATAATAACGGTTTCCGTCGGCTTGAAGATTGTTGCCGAAGTTGAACCACGTGGGGTCGAGCGTGAAATCTTTGGGGAGAATGTCCACCGTTCTGCCGGACGGAGATACGTCGCCTTTTAAAATTTTGCCTAAAGCCGCAACGCCTTTCGCGCCCGGGTCGCCGAGAAGAAGCGCGGCTTTGATTTTCGCGTTGTACGCGTAGTGCGCGGGGTCGGTTAAAAAGCCGAATTCAATCGGCGACGCGCTGTTCACAACGACGATAACTTTGTTAAAGTTGTCGCAAGCTTCCTTTATCATCGCCGTTTCGTTTGCATCGAGTTCAAGGTAATGGTCGTCTTTATTTTTTGCGCCGTCAACCTTATCCGTACCCGTCCAATCGGTGTACGAATTGCCTTTTTTAAACATTGTTCTGGGCAAATCGTAGCCCTCGCCGCAAATCCTTGAAATAACGACGATAGCCGCGTCGTTGTATTCGGTGTACGAACTTTTAACGGTATCGGGATAAGGAAGAGAAGCCTCGCCCGTAGGGAATCCCGTTAAAACGTCGCCCATGGTAGGCGTTGCGGCTCTGCCCGCGCCTGACTGCGAACTCTTGTAATATTCGCGAAGTTTCGGGTTTACGGTAAACCCCGAGGAAATAAGCGCGTCTGCCAAATCGACTTTAACGTCCGCGCTCGAACCGGAGTTGGAACCGGAACCGCCGATTATAAGGTTGACGGAGTTTTTTCCGAAAACGGTTATTTTACGTTCGCTTTTTAACGGAAGAGCGTTATCTTCGTTTTTCAAAAGAACTATCCCCTCTTCGACTATGCGCTCGTTCAAAGCGTTTGCCGCAGAAAGTGCCTCGTTTTTGCTTTTGTAAGAAGATTCGTAATAAACGTAATCGTCGGGGTTGCCTTTTTTAAGCACGCGTTTGCTACCGCCGGCGGCAGAGCAAATGGTGTAATAAAGAAAATCCACCTGAGTGAGAACGATAGAAACGGTAACTAAAAATACAAGTAGTCCCGCAAAAACGTACGTCCAGACAGTCAGAGCTTTTGTGTGTTTGTTCTTTTTCATGTCGATATCTTTTCCTTTTGGCTTTTTTTAGAGAAGAACGGTTTAAAAAGAACTTCCCTTTTACGGGCAACATTGTAACACAATACCGAATTTTTGTGTTAGGTTTTGACGCAACTTGCGAAAAAAACGACGTAATCGTGAATTTTTTAAGTAAAAAGAGTAATTTTTTTGAAATTAAGCAAGTTTTCCGACATAACTTTTTTGTCGTTTTTTTGCCCCTCATCCACCGCCGACGCGACGGCGGCCCCCCTTCCCCACGAAGATTTTTTCAAAATCGGGGGAAGGTCGGCAGACGTAATCGTGAAAAAAATTAAAAATTGAGAGTTGAAAGTTGAAAATTGAGGACAGAATATGCGTGCCTTGCCCGCTCGATATTTGCTCTTTCAGAGCAATCGATATAGCCGCTAAAGCGGCTCGATATTTGCCACAAACGGCAATCGATATTCACGCTCCGCGTGAGTGAACTTAGAGGACGAATTGAAAATTAAAAAAATATCGAGCGCACTTTGTGCGCATAAGAAAAACAGCGCAAAAAAATGCGCCGTCTTTCTTAGCTTTATACTGCGAACGGGAAAATTATCGTTAGGGTGAAAACGCCGTTTTCGGCGGTAATTCTCAAATCTCCGTTGTATTTTTGGGAGATAAATTTTATGCTTTTTAAGCCGAACCCGTGATACGCTTTGTCTTGCTTAGCCGTTTGTATTTCGCCGTTTTCGATTTTGAGCGCGCCGTCAAAGTAATTAAACGCATTGACGACAAGCATTTTTCCGCTTGCTTTCACCTTTAAGCTTATAACTCGCTTTGCCTCTTCAATCTTTAAAACGGCTTCGATAGCGTTGTCGATTATGTTACCGAAAAGCGCGTAGATATCTTCTTTTTTCATAAAATTCAGTCTTTCGCCGTCAACGATGTAACCGAAGTTTATGTTTTCTTTGTTGCAAAGGAGCGACTTTTCCGTCAAGATGACGTCAAGCGCGTCGTTGCCCGTTTTGGCGGAAGAATCGTAAATGGAGATATGCTCTTCGAGTTCGCTCAAAACGTCCTTGTTGACTGCGCCGTCGCCGATAGAGTGAATCTGGTGCTTTAAGTCGTGGCACTTCATATTGATTATCTCTATGTTTTGCTTGGACATTTCGTATTGCTTTTTCTGGATTTTCCAAATTTCACGCATGGCGTCGAATTCGCTTTCGACCTGTCGCCTCGTTGCAACCTCGAATTGAAGGTACATTGAGATGACGCAGCAAAGCATGTTGTAAACGCTTATTATGAGCGAATATTTAACGAGTTTTTCGTCCGAGTCGTAAACGACGAAAGCGTTCAAGAGAATATCGACGGCAAAAATAACCACGGCGAAAACGAAAACAAAGTCTTTTTGCAGCTTAATCTGCCTTGATTTTTCTATCTTTGTCGCGAAAAAGACGTAACCCAAAAAATAGCAAAAAACGTAAACGCTCAAATACATCGAAAAGACGAACAGATTAGGGAAAATATCCGTAAACGACGACGAGCCGTAAAAGCCCGAACCCGGCGAGGATTTAAACAGCACGAGAAAAACGCTGTAAAGTTCGTAAGATAGGTGCTGAACGGTATAGCCCGCAAAGGCGCAAAAAAGTATCGTGAACCACGTTTCATCGAACATGAATTTGCCGACGAGAACCGTCAGACCGAAAATCGCGGAAAAAAGGAAGGCGCACCAGAAAGGATTTTGCGCGCCGGCAGGCAAAAGATACGCCAAAGCGCAAACGACGGCGACCGACAACAAAAGTCTGAGCGGGAAGAAACTTCTTTTTTTCTTTCTCGTTAAAAACAGAAGCTCCGCTATCATTAGTTCCGCAACGAAAAGAAAGGATTTGTAAAACTGAAACTGCGTCATTTTCAGGCGTTCACTCCGAGATATTTATTGAGAAGCGACATAAACTCTTTTTTGCGCAAGTGCGAAATCGTCAGTTTTTCCGCCTCTCCGCCGCTTTTTCCTTTCGACACGAAAAGCGTAAAATCCATAACGCCCTCGACGTACTTTAAGTTGACAAGACAATAATTGCTGCACTTGGCAAAATTGTGTTCGAGAAAAAGCGATTCTATCTTATTGAGCGACCCGCGGGATTCGTAAATTCTGTCGGTCGTGTGAAAGCTCAATTTGTGCTGATAAACGTCGATGTAGCGTATATCCGAAAGCGGAATGAACTTAATAACGCCGTCGTCGTTTATCTTGAATTTTACGATATCTTTGCGGTTAAGGATTTTTTTCAACACTCTGTCGAGCTTCATAGAAAAATCTTCGTAAGTGACGGGTTTTAAAATGAAGTCGTCGGCGTCAACCTCGTAGCCGCGGATAACGTACTGCTTCATGTTGGTAACAAATACTATGGAAACGTCGTCGTCGCGCTCGCGTATTTTATGAGCGAGGTTGAGTCCGTCCATAAGCGGCATTTCTATATCGAGAAAAATAAGGTCGTAACGGGAAGTAAACGACTCGATAAAATTGACGGGGTTAGGATAGTAATCTATCGCAAACTGCTCGCCTTTTTTCGCCGAATAGTCGGCAAGGTATTTTGAAAGAGTGTCGTTCACCTTGTTTTCGTCGTCAACAATAGCAACGTTAAGCATTTTTGCCTCCATGTATCGCGGCTGCAATCAGCTTGCCGCATACAACTACATTCTACATTATTTTTTTAAAACTTTCAAGTACTTTTTTCGATTTTTTTAACAATTATATCCTTTCTTGCCCCTTTTAAAAATATATTTTTAAAAAAATTTTTATATGCGGAATTTTCCGCGCCGTCTCCGAAAAACCCTCATTTTGCCTTTTTTAAGCAAAAAACGGCATAGAAAACCGCCGCGGCTATAAAAGCGACGGCGGCAAAAAACGTCGATAATCGACTTATAGGCGGGTTTTTGTTATTTATTGTCATCATCTGCGGGCGTGTCGTCAACGGACGAATCGTAGTCGTCGCCGCTGAAAACCGTATACTCCTCGCCGTCGAGAAAGTCCGGGATTTCTTCTTCCGAGATATCGCCAAGCTCGCTTTCGGCTTCGCCGCGCGTTTTAACGTCGGTGATATCGACGGTTGTCGGGCGTTCCTGCCCCTCGATATATTCGTCCTTTTTAAACAGGTAGGAATCGGTATCGGCGGTGCCGTTGACGGCGCGAATACGCGACATGAGTTCGTCATAGTCGGGCAAATCGTCGAGAGAGGATATCTGGAAGCGTTTTAAAAACTCGTCCGTAGTGCCGAAAAGAACGGGTCTGCCCACCGCGTCCTTTCTGCCGACGATTTCGATAATGCCTAACTTTAAAAGCGTTTGCACGGCGTACTCGCTGTTGCCGCGGATTTCTTCCAAATCAAGCCTCGTTACAGGTTGTTTGTACGCGATAATCGCCGCCGTTTCAAGCATACTGCGAGAAAGTTCCCTTTCCCTTATAGGGTTTAAAACGAGCGAAACGGGTTCGACGTACTTAGGGTTGGAAGCAAACTGCAATTTGCCGTTGAAAATTAAAAGGTTTATGCCGCACGGGTCGGAAT
>CAKQSU010000095.1 GCA_934273135.1 uncultured Clostridia bacterium | reverse complement strand
GCCATGCCCTCGCGACCTTCTTCTTCGCCTTTTACGGCGGAGCGGAGCGAACGAGCGATTATTTCGATAGCCTTAATGTGGAACATATCGGAAAGTTCCCACGCGCCTTTCGTGATATAACCCTCGATAGCGTGCGTGAGCGCGTCCATACCGGTTGCGGCGGTTAAACCCTTGGGCATTGAACTCATCATTTCGGGGTCAACAACGGCGACGACGGGAATGTCTTTGGGGTCTACGCAAACGAATTTACGCTTTCTTTCAACGTCGGTGATGACGTAGTTAATGGTTACTTCCGCGGCGGTGCCTGCGGTCGTTGGAACGGCGATAATGGGTACGCATTTGTTCTTTGTCGGCGATACGCCCTCGAGCGAACGAACGTCGTAATGCTCGGGGTTAGTGGCGATTATGCCGATAGCTTTGGAAGTATCCATCGACGAGCCGCCGCCTATGGCGACGATTACGTCCGCGCCGCTTTTATTGAAGCAATCGACGCCGTGCTGAACGTTTTCGATAGTCGGGTTGGGCTTAATGTCGCTGTAAACTTCGTACGCGATTTTCGCTTCTTTCAAGACGTCGAGAACTTTTTCCGTTACGCCGAATTTGATTAAGTCGGGGTCCGAGCATACGAAAGCCTTTTTATAGCCTCTCGCAAGAATTTCGGTCGCGACTTCTTTAATCGCGCCCTTGCCGTGATAACTCGTTTCGTTTAAAATAAATCTGTTTGCCATGTTTTCCACACTCCTATATTTTTTAGCGGTTATATTATTTCCGCTTTTCGGCTAAATTATATCACCTTTTTTCGCGTTAGTCAATACCCTTTTTAAAAAACGGCATTACGAATTTTAAAACACACGTTACGTTTTAAGATATAACGGAATCGCAATACGCGCAACGCAAAACACCGTTTTTGTCCTTATAGACCTTTCTTTCGAGTTCCTGTTCGCTCGTTAAAATGCAATGCGGGTTTTTGCAAGACTTTTTTTCATCGGCAACGAAAATTTCTCTTTCGTCCGTCTTTTCCTCTTCATTCTTTTCCTTTAAAAGCTTCAAGATAAGAGCTTCGCGCATGAGCTTTCCGCAACGCGTTTCCAAAAAGTAACAAGCCCGCTCGTCGTCGTCCACTTTAACGGAAATTTCGTTCACTCTCGGCAGCGGATGCAAAACTATCATATCTTTTTTGGCGAGCTTCATTTTTTCTTCGTCCAAAACGTAGCTGTCTTTAAGCCTTTCGTACTCCGCCCCATCCAAAAACCTTTCCTTTTGTATTCTCGTCATATAAAGAACGTCAAGCGAAAAAATTGTTTCTTCAAGCGAGAAAACCTCTTTGAATTCTATTCCTTTGTCCTCTATGTATTCCTTTTTGACAAAGTCCGGGAGCTCTAACTCTTCGGGCGAGATAAGGCAGAATTTTACGCCTTTATACCGCGACATAGCCTCGATGAGCGAATGAACGGTTCTGCCGTACTTCAAGTCCCCGCAAAGCCCTATCGTCAGATTTTCGAACGTGCCTTTCTTTTTGTAAATCGTCATGAGGTCCGCAAGCGTTTGCGTGGGGTGGTAATGCCCGCCGTCGCCCGCATGGACGATAGGCACGAGCGAACGCCTTTTGGCAACGTACGGCGCGCCTTCCTTGGGGTGGCGCATGGCGATGATATCGACGTAGCCCGAAACGACTTCCACCGTGTCGGAAACGCTTTCGCCTTTTGATGCCGAGGACGAACTCGCGCTCGAAAACCCTGCCACCGAGCCGCCGAGCGAAAGCATTGCCGTTTCAAAGCTTAATCTCGTTCTCGTGGACGGCTCGAAAAAAAGAGTCGCCAAAATCTTGCCTTTGCAACTTTCCGAGTATTTTTCTCCGTGCGCTTCGATATCGAGCGCGGTGGCGATAAGTTCGTCTATTTCCTTTGTCGATAAATCGAGAATATTAAGTAAATGCTTCATTTTTAAGCCTCTTAAAGTTTACGGGATTTATTGCGTTATCCAGCTTTCGTCCGACGGATTAGCGCGGAAGCGTAAGAGTTTCTGCTCGTCCTCCGCCTTTATATACCCCTCGGCAACCGCTACTTTAACGAGCGAATCGAAGTCTGTTAAGCTCACGTTTTTAACGTTAGCCGCGGCAAGGCGTTCAAGCCCCTTTTTCATGCCGTAAGTAAAGATACTCACAACACCGAGGACTTCCGCCCCCGCTTCGCGCAGAACGTCCACTACTTCGATAACGCTTCCGCCGGTGGAGATAAGGTCCTCGACTACGACTACTTTTTGTCCTTTTTCAAGCCTGCCCTCTATTTGGTTTTGTCTGCCGTGGTCCTTTGCGCCCGAGCGGACGTAGCCCATCGGAAGCCCCAAAATATGCGCGGAAATCGCCGCGTGCGCTATGCCGGCGGTGGAAGTTCCCATTAAAACTTCCGCTTCGGGATAAACCGATTTTATAACTTCCGCTATCGCGTTTTCAACGTCGTTTCTCACGGGGACGGAAGTCAAAGTCAAGCGGTTGTCGCAGTAGACCGGGCTTTTGATGCCGCTCGCCCAAGTAAAGGGCTGTTCGGGGCGCAAAAACACCGCCTTTATTTTAAGCAAATCTTTTGCGATTATCTCTTTTACGTTTTCCATTTTTTTACTCTCCCAAAAATTGTTTTTTAGCTGACTTGTAAGCCGCAACGGGGTCGTCCGCCGCGGTTATGGGTCTGCCGACGACTATATAGTCGGAGCCTATCTTTCTCGCTTCTTCGGGCGTGGTGACGCGCTTCTGGTCGCCCTTTTCGCCGCCCGCAAACCTTACGCCCGGGGTAACCGTTAAAAAGTTATCGCCGCACGCGGAATGAACTTTTGCGGCTTCGAGCGGGGAGCAAACCACGCCGTCAAGCCCGGATTTTAAAGCGTTGAGCGCGTAGCTTTCCACCGTTTTTTCCATACTTTCGCTTATTAAAAGCTCGTTTTTGAGCATATCGGAATCGGTGGAAGTAAGCTGAGTTACGGCTATCAAAAGCGGGCGCGTGCCGTCCGCGCGGGTAAGCCCTTTTAAGGCGGCTTTCATCATTTCGCTTCCGCCGCCCGCGTGCAGATTGCACATATCCACGTCGAGCTTACTAAGTGACGCCATAGCCTTCATAACGGTGTTGGGGATATCGTGGAGCTTTAAGTCGAGGAAAATTTTGTGTCCTCTCCTCTTTATTTCTCTTACTATTTCGGGACCTTCCGCATAGAAAAGTTCCATGCCAATTTTTACAAAAAGCTTTTCTTCTTCAAACTTATCGAGAAAAGAATAAACCTCTTTCGCGCTCGGAAAATCGAGAGCTACAATAACGTCAGTTGCCATAATGCGCGCCTCCTATAATGTCTTTTAAGTTTTGTATTTTGTATTTTTGCATAACCGCGGGCAAGTTTTCCGCTATCTCCTTGGAGCAGTACGGGTTTATAAGGTTCGCAGTGCCTACTTCCACGGCGGTTGCGCCCGCAAGCATCATTTCGATTACGTCCTCCGCGCTTTCGACTCCGCCGCAACCTATAATCGGGATTTTCACCGCTTCAAACACCTTGTAAACCATTGCGAGCGCGACGGGGAAAACTCCTCGCCCGGCGTATCCCGCTATCTTGTTTGCGATTATCGGCTTTTTGGTCTTTAAGTCTATGCGCATCCCCGTCAATGTGTTGATAAGGCACACGCCGTCCGCGCCGCCCTCTTCCGCCGCTTTAGCTATCGAAGCTATGTCCGTAACGTTGGGGGAAAGCTTCATGTAGACGGGTTTTCCGCAAACCTCTTTCACGGCTTTCGCTATCTTATAAACGTTTTCTTCTTTCGTGCCGAACGCCATTCCGCCGTCTTTAACGTTTGGGCAGCTCACGTTGACTTCTATTATGCCCACTTTTTCGACTTCGGAAAACATTTCGCAAATTTTTGCGTAATCCTCTATCGACGAGCCGCTCACGTTGGCTATTACTTTTTTACCGAAAAACTCTTCCATTTCCGGGATTTTCTTTTCGATAACCTCTTTCGCGCCCGGGTGTTCAAGCCCGATAGAGTTTATAATCCCCGCCTTTCCGTCCGCGATTCTCGGTTGCGGATTGCCGAGCCTCGGGGCAAGGGTCGTGCCTTTAAACGAAAACGAACCGAGTATATTTATATCGTAAAGCTCCGAATATTCCTTGCCGTAACCGAACGTGCCGCTTGCGGGGATAACGGGGTTGTCCAAAGTCCAGCCCGAAAGGGTAACTTTTGTGCTTACCATACTATCTCCTCCCTTTTTAAGACGGGTCCGTCCTTGCAGATACGCTTGTTGCCGTACTTTGTCTTGCACGAACAGCCCATGCACGCGCCGAAGCCGCAACCCATTCTTTCCTCAAAACTGAATTCGCCGCTTCCTTTCGCCGTAGCCTCTATAGCTTTGAACATAGGGCTTGGTCCGCAAGTGTAAAAGTACGTGTAGTCAAGGTCTTTCATAACGTCCGTTACGAAGCCTTTTTTTCCGTAACTTCCGTCGGCGGTCGCGACGAAAACGTTCGCGCCGAGAGCTTTAAAGTTGTCCTCGTAAAACACTTCGCTTTTTATGTTGAAACCGAGTATTACGGTCGGCTTAACGCCCTTTTCTATCAGTTTTTTAGCTAAGAGGTACATAGGCGGAACGCCCACGCCCCCGCCGATCAGCAACGGCGCCGAGCCGCTCGCCTCTAAATCGTAACCGTTGCCGAGACCTACGAGCGCGTCTATTTTTTCGCCCGCTTTGTACTTACTCAATCTTTCCGTGCCTTCGCCTACCACTTTATATATAAGCGTAAGAATATCGCCCGAAACGTCGCAAACGGAGATAGGGCGGCGGAGATAGCAACCGTCGATTAAGAGGTTGACGAACTGCCCCGGGGCTTTTATCGCCGAAACGTCGCCCGAAAGCTTCATTTCGTAAACGTTTTCGGTGAGCTTGTTATTTTCTTTTACCGTCAGAAAAACTTTTTCCATAATATTTTATTTAGCGTCTATCGTAGAAACGCCGAGCGTGGTTTCCTCTAAAACGTCGAGCAAAACTTTTACGGTATCGAGCGCGGTGAAGGTTGTGATGTTGTTTTCGGTAGCGTACTTTCTTATTTTGTAACCGTCGGTCGAAACGCCGTTTTTGGCAACGTCGCTCGTGTTGATGACGTAAGCTATATGTCCCTTTTTTAATGCGTTCGGGATATCTTTTGAACCTTCGCTTATCTTGCCGAGTACCCTCGTTCTTATGCCGTTTTCTTTCAAGAAGTCTGCCGTGCCGCCGGTCGCTTCGATGTTGAAGCCGAGGTTATAGAATCGCCTTATAAGCGGCAACGC
>CAKQSU010000094.1 GCA_934273135.1 uncultured Clostridia bacterium | reverse complement strand
GCCTGAAGTTTGCCTTTTCGGGCGAATGGATAGACGAAAAAGCCGTTCCCGAAGCAATGACTTCGATAGGCATACCCTATTCGCCGACGTATACTTATAATAACGTAAGCTCATCGAGTCTGCCGACGATTTCTCTCACCATAAAAAAGCACAATTCCGTGCCAAACTCAAAGGCTTCCGGTCAACAAAAAGTGCCAGTCAGCGATTCTCAAAAATTGCTTACGGCTTCCTCTCGCACAAGCGGCAGTCCGCTTAAAATGGACGACTTTGCTTTATCGCAGGAAATCCGCTCGATTTACGAGCTTGAAAATCTCCCTTACGGCGTCAAACCGTCCACGTTTACTGCTGAAGACGCTCTGACCGTATATAATTCCGCGCGAAAAATTCTCACCGAAATTATCGACGACAATATGAACGACTTCGAAAAGGTGGCGGCAATTTACAGCTATATCGCGTTAAACGTCACTTATGACGACGTCGTTGCGAACATGGCTAATACTACCGATACGACGGTGTACCGCGCGTTCACCACTTACGGCGCGCTTGTCGACAAAACAGCCGTTTGCGACGGTATCGCCGGGGCTGTAAGGCTTATGTGTCTGATGGAAGGTATCCCCGCAACCGAGGTCGCCGGGTTAGGCAACGGCGGCGGTCATGCGTGGAACAAAGTCGAAATTTACGGCTTGACGTACGGCTTGGACGCAACATGGTCGCGCGCAAAAGTGAACAGCGAGTATTACGTCACGAACGCATATCTATTCATCGACGAAACAAAGCTTTACGAAACCACGCATATCGAATGCGGCAACGCCGCAAAAGAAAAACGTTTCAGCGGCGATATAGCTTTCAACGCCAACGACTATTTTTCGCTCGAACTTAACGGCGTAAAACATCTCGTTTCAAACAAGAACGAATTCGATTCGCTCATTAAGTCCGTCAAATCCCGCGGCGGCACGACGGTTGAACTTAAAGTAGCCCCGGGCGCAAACTTAAATACGCTCATCGCCCAAAGCTCGTGTTTTACCGCCTTTACCCGTCCGAAAGTGAAATCTTGTTCCCTTAAAAGCGGTTCAACGCTTCTCTTCTTTTAAAAATATCGGTCTATAAGTCGATTATCGTTAAAATCCGACAATGACAACACATAAAAATCCCTCTTCCTTTTTTTCTAAGGAAGAGGGGATTTTTTGCGCTAAAAACGATTTATTGCCGCAAAAATAATTAGTGATGAAGAATGCAATCCCTATTAAAGTGTTTTTCCTTTTAAGTATCCGTAATCCTTTTTCATAATGTTTTTGAAAAACGGAACGGACAAAACGAGGTCGGAAGCAATCCAGGCGCACGGGTCCGCCGCGCAAAGCGCAACGTAAGAAAGAACGGGCGAGGCTGCGGAAACGGCTCCCCCGGCAAAAAGGGGAGGAAGAATAAGGCAGACAAGAACCCTTGCCACAAGCTCTGCCGCGCCCGCGCCGAGTACGAACTTCGGCTGTTCTATGCCTTGCACGCAATTCCTCACTACGAAAATAATTCCGACAAGCACGAAAGTCGTAAACGCCACAAGTAGGTAAGTGTTCCCGTACTTTATCGTATCGGCGTTAATTTTATCCGCCGACAAAAAGAGCCTTAGATATGCTTCGTTAATCGTGCATAAAAACGCGATTGCCGAGCATAATGCCGACAGTATAACCATCATGACAAGCGATTGCAGCGTGCCTTTTTTTATTCGTTCGTAATCGCTTGCGCCGAGGTTTTGAGCGGTAAAGGAAGTCATTGCAATGCCGAGCGCGTTCACGGGCGTACATAAAACGTTAAGAAGCTTGCACGCCGCCCCGTAGCCGTTTTGCGCCGAGGAAGAAACTATAACGCCGTCCGTCGTATCGAACTTAACTACTCCGCTTTGCATTACGATCAGCCCTATCGAAAGCACGGAAAATTGCAGCCCGAGCGGCACGCCTTGTTTTAAGTGCCGCTTCGCTTCCGCAAAAGTAAGCTTAAAATCTCCCTTTTTCGGGCGAATATCGGGGTAGCGGATAAACGCGTAAACAAAGCTGCCCGCCGCGCTCAAAAGTTGCGCTATAACCGTTGCAATCGCCGCGCCGAACACGCCCCACGAAAACGTCGTTATAAAAAGTATGTCAAGCCCGACGTTCAAAATCGTAGAAAAAACAAGGAAAACGAGCGGCGTAACGGAATCGCCGAGCGAGCGCAGGAACGAACAAATAAAGTTATAATAAAGTTGCGCGCCTATCCCCGCAAAAATTACGAGGCAGTACGTGAAAGCCGCGTCGTAAACTTCCGCGTTGCTTTCCGTCACGTTGAGCGCGGCAAGCAAAGGCTTTAAAAGCGCAATCGAAAGCGCGGTCAAAAGAATAGTTACGTAAAGGCACAAAAGCGTTTGCGCGGCAAAGGCTTTGCGCGTACCTTCTTTGTCGTTAGAGCCGACCGTGCAGGACGTTATAACCGAAAACCCCGTCGATATGCCGAACGCGAATTGCAAAAATATAAACACGAGCGGAGCCGAATCGTTTACGCCCGCAACCTGTCCGCCCGAAAGCGTCTGCCCGACGATGGCGGCGTCGCTTATGGTGTAAATTTGCTGAAACAAGCAAGATAATATTACGGGCAATGAAAACCTTAAAATGGTTTTCCAGCAGGAGCCTTTCGTCAGGTCGACCGGCGCGAAAAGCCCTCCCTTTTTTTGCGTATTTTTATCGTTCATTTTTTTACCTCTTTTTGATAGACGAATTATACGCTACCGTAAACGACTTGTCAAGCTTTAATAAGTTGAAAGTTGAAAATGGAAAGTTGAAAATTGTGGATGCTGTATATCATTTTATATAATATATCGACCTTAATTTTCACCTTTCACCTTTCAATTTTCAACTCCAACCTGAAAACTCTCTCTTTTTTGCAATGTTAGTTTAGAGTTTTTGCAATTTACAACTAAAAAAAGTCGGTGTATAATTAGAGCGAAAAAAAAACAAAAGGGCATATTTTGCCCTTCAAGCGACTTCAATCCCCCGTGGGGGATTTTGCGTGGCTTTCGCCACGCAAACAAATTTTTAACAGAAGAAGAGATAAAAAGCCGCGTGAGCGGGCTACAACGGCATTTACGGCTTAGGCGTAAACATTCACCGCGGCGCGTATTGCGGCAGAACATTCGAATACTACTCGGAAGACGGATATCTGACGGGCATCGCCGCCGGCTATGAAGCCGTAGGCATGCACAAGCTCGGCGTGTTCGTACTTATGAAGCACGCAGTCTTGAACGACCAGGAAACGCACCGCGCGGGGCTTAACGTGTGGGCTAACGAACAGACGATTAGGGAAGTTTACTCCCGCGCTTTGGAAGTATCAATCGAAATCGAGCGCGAAAACATAAAAACGCCTATGCTCGGCGTAATGACGGGCATGAACCGTCTCGGCGCAAAATGGACGGGCGGTCAAGGCTTCTGCAACACCGTTTTAAGGGCGGAATACGGCATGCGCGGTTACGTCGTTTCCGACTATAACTCTTCTTGTCCGTACATGAACCCCGTCCAAGGCGTGCTTTACGGCAACGACTTGCCGGACGGCAACCCCGCCGGCGCAAAGAGCGGCAAGGACTACGACGGCAACGACATTCGTTTCACGTCTTACGCCTCCGGTTACGGCGAACTTGCGTGGAACATGCGCCTTGCTTCAAAGAACATTTTGTACACGGTCGTCAACTCCAACGCGATGAACGGTATCGACGGAGATTTTACCTCCGAAACCATAACCCCGGCGTGGGAAATCGCCGTCCCGGTAATCACCCGCGTATCCTTAGTAATCTTCGTTTGGGCGGCGGCGTTCTACGGCGTAGTTACTATAGCCTCTATATTGAAGTCAATATTAAAAACCAACTAACGCCATATAGCGGCACATTTTGCCACTGCGTGCGCCGTCACCTTCAGTTACGTACGTTTTAGTACGCGCCTGTCGGTTTCCGTCACCAGCTGTGTCAAACTGCACCACTCTCTGCCGTTAGTGGCGTTGAAAACTAAACCTAATATATTATAATACACCCGCTTTTTACCGACAAAGTTCGGATAAAAAAAATAAAAAAAATCTTTTAAAAAGGAAGGTAGGTTTTATGAAAAAGTTGTTAACGTGCCTTGCGCTTTGCTGCGTAATGGCGTTATCGCTTGCCATGTTCGCTTGTACCGATAACCCCGATACTTCGAGCGGACATCAACACACTTTCGAAACGGTCAATAAGGTTGAAGCTACATGCCAGACCGCCGGTACGAAAGAACATCAGGTATGCTTGTATTGCCATGAACTCTTTATTGACGGCAAAAAGGTTTCCAAAGCCGACCTCGTTATTCCCATCGATGCGAACGCGCACAAGTACAAAGATGTTGCGGAAAAGCCCTCGACATGCGTAGAAAAAGGCACTGCCGCTCACAAGGAATGCGAAGTCTGCCACAAACTTTTCACTATAGACAAAAAGGAAGTTACGGCAACCGAGCTTGAACTCCCCGTCAGCGCAACCGCTCACGTTTATACGGAAGTAGCTAAGGTCGCTCCCGCGGATTGCGTTACCGCCGGTATGGAAGCTCACCTCGAATGCACTTCCTGCCACAAACTCTTCAACGCTCAAAAGAACGAAGTCACCGCCGAATCTTTGAAGATTGCACCCAAGGGCGCGCACACCTTCGACGCAAAGACCCACAAATGCGCAGACTGCTCCGCTTACCAGGTACAAGTAGGCGAGAACTACTACGCTATCGACATGGCAAGCTATATCCCGTTCAAGACGAATTCTTCGGGTGCGCATACTTTACCGAAAAACTCAAAGTCTACAACTTCCGGCGTTATTCCGAAGCTTGTTGCGGAAAAGAATACTTTTACCAGCCAAATTTCCAAAGACAACTCAGGCACCCCGTCCGCTAAGAGTGAAGACGAATGGCTCATCGAAAATAACGTTTACACCCATACCCGTTTCTGCTACGATAACGGCACGGGCTATGTCGGCAAAGTAATTTTCACTTTCGATATTACCGTTGCAGACGATGTTAATATTGACAAAATCGGCTTCAACACCATTGTTCACGCAGATTCGGGCGTAACCCCGGGCGTTTTCGTTGGTGCAAAGGCTGTAGGCGCGCCTTATACTTGTTCGTCCTTAAAAGGTAACGTAACTTATCGTTTTATCGGTATCGCCGTTAAGAACGCGGCTTCGGATATCTTCCAGATTCATACCGTAACCACGAACATGACTCCTATCGATTTGACTATTAAGAATATACACGTTGCTCCTATCGAAACGGAAGTAGGCGAATCTACCC
>CAKQSU010000093.1 GCA_934273135.1 uncultured Clostridia bacterium | reverse complement strand
CTTAATATGGACAGTTATATAAAACATGCAACAAAAAAACTTCCAATAGATGATGATGACTTTTTTGAGTTGCACAACATATATAAACACAATAAACAACGATTAAAAAAAGATAAAAAGCTATTTATAAAATTGAAGCAAATTTTTATAACGGATATTATGAGTATGAAGGGCTTTGATGAATTTTCTGAGCTTGAAGAGTATATTAATTTTTGTGAGCCCGTTATTCAAAAAATTGTTTTTAAAGATTTTGATGTAGATGATGGAATTAGAGAAAGGTTTCTCGATTTTATATCGACGCATATTAATTCACATTATTATAGTATAAGTCTTTTAGCGTTGTCAGAAGAAGACAAAACAATTTCTGAACAATTAAAACATGGTTTAATAAAAGTCTTGAAAAAATTCTATCATTATCGAAAGACAAAGGAGTATTTAGAGATAATTTCTACATATGAGTAACTGAAAAAATATTGGTATATAATTATTAACGTTTTACTCAAAGCATTAGTTAATGACTTATATTAGAATAGCTTCAGTAGTGATATATTTTTCAAAAAAATCATTATATGAGATAAGTTCTTTCTTTATGGTTTTATTGGTAATTGCATGAATAGTAAATTTATTGAAAAGAGTGGGTTTTATTATGTAAATGGTAAAATTAAAGTCATTTACTTTTAGAACGTATTGCCATTTTAACGCGTCGATGTCCGTAGAACCTGGAAAAGAAAACAAATTCGAATTATCTAAACAGAAGCAATTTATCATGAATAATACATAATTCATTTGTTTATTTTTCATTTTTTCAATAATACGTTTACTTGTTTTGTTGTAATTTTCAGGTTTATTCCAATTTTTAAACTGATAATCTAATTCTTCAACGAAATTCAGTGCTTTAAATGTTTCTGCAAAGTCTTTATCAAGGGATAACCTTTCGCAACCGCTTTGGTTCCAAAAGGTTTTTATTTCATATTTTGTATTTGTGTTTTTGTCGATAACATCCGGTTCTTTATTGCTTTGTGATTCAACTAAACATAAGTCTTGTCCCTTAAAAAATTTTGATTGCTTTAGTATTTCAATAACATATTTTTCTGTGAAGTATTGGTCTTGATGTTTTCTTGACAAGAAGTCTTTTATTGCTAAAGGATTTTCTTTCTTGCCATCTTTTGGATGATAGTAAATTTGGAGAGTGAAGTTCATGTTTATCTCCTATTAATAATTATTATAACATATTCAATAAGAAAAGTCTAAACAAAATACATATTTGATTATTTTTTGGTAGTTGTTTGCAAAATGATGGCTTGCTTTTTGTACTTTACAGAAAAAATGCTTGATAAGCGGCTTATAGGAGGACTTATTGTTTTGAAACGCAGTGCTTTTTGCTGCGTTTTGTTGTGTATCGAAAGGGCTTTTCGCAATAAAGATAAGGAGAAAGCATCTACTTTATGTAAAACTTTTTTTGCGTTGCCGTTTTTTGAGTTTACTTATTCCGTGTTTTTGCGGCATTCGCTTGATTTTGACGGCGTTATGTGGTAAAATCTAAACAATAAATAACGGCATAATAGGAAGACGAGGATGCAGGATAATTATTTTTCGGTTGAAGAAGAAAAGATGATATCGGAAGAGGAATGTTTCGAAACCGACAACGAAAAAACGATAGAAGGGGATAACGGCGAGCCGAGCGTAGCGGAAAACGCTATAAAAAGCGACGTGTTTGACGTGATTAAAAGGCACTTCGACAAGTTTTGGCTTTATTATGCGTTGCCCGTGATTATTTGCGCGCTGTTTTTTGCCGTGCTTAAAGCGAGCAATATTTACCCGTTTTCGCACGACTGCATTTCAAGCTATGACTTGTTGGCGCAAATTTGCCCGTTCTTAGAGCATTTTTACGACGTTTTCGACGGCAAGTCCTCGCTTACCTATTCGACGGCTATAATGGGCGGCGCGGACGTTTTCGGAACGCTTGCGTACTGCGCGATAAGTCCTTTTACGTTTGTTTTTTTATTGTTCGGCAAGGGCAACGTTTACTATGCGGCAAGCTTTGTCATGCCGCTCAAACTCAGCTGTATCGCGCTCTCGTCGGCATATTTTTTGCGTAAATATTTCAAAAACATTCCCGAAGTCATAGTTCTTGTTTTGTCGCTTTTGTACGCGTATTCGGGGTACATGTTCGTGGCGAACACCTATATAAACTGGCTTGATTTCCTGATTTATATGCCGTTCGTCGTCTCCGGGTTTATGCGGCTTGTGAAAGAAAGGAAAATCCGTTACTTTGCGATTTCTTACGCGCTGATGATTTATACATGCTTTTCGATAGCGTGCTTTGCGCTGTTGATAGTTTTCCTTATCCTCGTGTGCTATGCCGTTATAGTCCCCGAAAGAGAAGAACGCGCGGATATTTTGGCGAAAACTTGCTTTTCTCTCGTCGTGGCGGTCGGGCTTTCTCTGCCGCTTATGGTTCCGGCGTTTTTTTCTTACGTTCGCTCGGGCAGAAACACCGGCATTTTCGAAAATTTGTGGAACGACCTTTCGTATCAACACTTGTATTCCAAGCTAACTTATATAGTCGCGGACACTGCGTTTGTCGCGCTTTCGCTCATATACTTTTTTAAAAACGGCGTGAAGGAAAACTTCGACAAGTTCCTTGCCGTGACGGGCGTACTTTTGTTCGTGCCGATATTTATCGACGAATCGTGCAATCTTCTGAACGCCGGCTCGTATATGAGCTACTCTTTGCGTTTCGGTTTTTTGACGACGCCGTACGGGCTGTATATCTCGGCAAGGCTGTTAAACGGACTTGATTTTTCAGCCGAAAGCGAAAAGGAAAGCGATAAAAGCTTGCTCGGCAAATACGCGAAAAACAAGATTGCCTCGGTGTGCTTTTTTGCTCTCGCGTTTTTAGCCACGGCTTTTTTCATCGTGTTCGGCGCGAAAATTTTAAACGGCGAGGACGTGTATAACACGCTCAAAGACGGCGAAAAGAACAATTTTGCTTCGGTTTTCGCTCACTCGGTGGGCGGGCTTGAATACATTGCTCCGCTTGCGCTTGCCGTTGCGATTGTTATATTCGTCGGAGCCGTTCTTTACAAGAAAAAGCTTTTGGATTTCAAAAAGCTTTCTTGCGCCGTCGTTGTGCTTTTGAGCGTGCAAGTTGCTTTTTACAATATGTTTTTAGTCGCGGGCAACGCGTTTAACCCCGTGAGATACGACCAGTACAACGCAATCGTGAAAAAGATAAACGAAACTTACGAGCCGGACGGAAAGGGGTATTACCGCATAAAAGACTACAATGACGCGCTTACCAACGACGCCGCTTTTTCGACGCATACGAACTGTTTCAGCGTGTTTTCGTCGGTAATAGATCGTGACAACTTCAAAGCCCCGCTGTTTTTTAATTATGACGGAAACAAAGTAAACTGCATGAAGTCAAGCGGCGGATTGTTTTTCGGCGATTGTCTGCTCGGGTACAAATACTATTATATCCACAATGACGGCAACTATCATTCGTCGCAATCGCGCAGCTACAATAAGCTTTTAGAGGACACCCAACAGCAATATTTTGCGGCGGTGGAAAACACGATTTGTTTTCCGAACGCTTACACTGTCAACTCGTTCGACCTTGTTTTCGACGGTACGAACTACGAAAACTTAGCTAAACTTTATAAGTTTTTGGGCGGAGAGGGCGAACTTTTCGATAAAATGTACGCGGTTAGCGAAAGCGATATCGCCTTTGAAGCCTCAACGGGTATTTATACGATAAGTCTGCCCGTGTCTCGCGCGAGCGGGAACGCCGAGGGTCAGTGGTATTTTTATAATGATTTTCCGGAAGATTACGATATAAAATATATGGTAGGCGGCTTTGACGAGGACGGCGCAACGAAGCTCACAAAAGATGCCGTGGACTTAGGGTATAAAAAGAGCGGAAGTTCGACCGTTTGTATAAAAAGTTACAATAAGTCCCTCGATAAGTCGATTATCGCCAAGTATTGCGCTTCCGTCAACCTATCCTTAAACAAAATAAGAAAGCTTTCGGCATCGCTTGACGAGCGCGCGGTTGACTATAACATAGACCGCGACACGTTCACGGCGACCGTAACTGCGGAAACGGACGGCGAATACCTCTTTATGAATTACGTTGCGATAAAAGGCTTTAAAGCGACGGTGAACGGCAAAGAAGCCGAGCTTATCGACAACGGACTTTCGTTTATGCTCGTAAAGCTCGAAAAAGGCGAAAATCAAGTAAAAATCGAATATTCCTCGCCGTATCTCAAATATATTCTGATAGGCGTAGCCCTCGCCGCGCTCGTGCTTTCCGCCGTATATCTTGTTCTTAAAAAGTTCCCGGTAGCTTACGAAAAGATGAAAACACCCGTTTGCGTTGCCGCGCTCGTGCTTGCGATAGGCGTTTTCGCATTCTTCTTTATCTACCCGACAAGCGTGTTTTTAGTAAAACTCGTCAAGCTCGTGATAGGCTTGTTTTAGCCGATAATCGCGTTATAGACGGGTTTTTAGAATAAAATATAAGAAAAAAGCCTTCCGCTTCGACAAGAAACGGAAGGCTTTTATGCATGCGGTTTTGTTTTCTTTTGGGCAAGTTTAGTTTTCGGTTGTTTCCGTTTTCTCTTTTTTATTCAAGCCTTTGAGTGCTTGTTTTTCGAGAATATCGACAACGCCCGTCAACGAAAGAACGATGCCCGCCGCTAACGATATGGCGCAATCGAGCGGAATATATGTGGCTTGGTAAGCAGCGGAAAGACCCATTGCTTCGATAAGAGTGTTGTCGGGGAAGTAGAAAATACCGGAAATAAAGTGGCTTATGAATCTTACGACATAAACGGCGACTATTCCGCAAACTAATGCTACGGTCTTTTGCGGTATCTTTTTAAAGAGGGGAGCAACAGCTATCGAGCCGAACGCAAGAACGTAATCGAATATAAAGGTTACGGGCGTAAGAATGTAAGGCTCCTGAATGAATTGCAAAAGACCATGGCAAACGCCGCACAAAAGCCCCGGACCGAAGCCGTAAAAATACGCGTATATAATGACGGGGAGCATGCTTGCAAGCGTTATCGAGCCGCCGTTTGAAACGGGCGAAAACTTAATGTACGACAAGCAGAAGGAAAGAGCTATCGTGATACCCGCAAAAACGATACTGCGCGTATTGAGCTTTTTCGTTACAAAGCAGAGAACAACCATTATTCCGATGATTAGAAGTATTGCTACAATCGAAATAATGAGCGTGGGGACGAACGATTCGCTTGCTTCGTCCGTTAAAAGGTTAAATAACATAAAAAACACCTCGTAAAAATTACGGGGCGCAAAATACGAATAAACTA
>CAKQSU010000092.1 GCA_934273135.1 uncultured Clostridia bacterium | reverse complement strand
GTCCCTTATCTCTGCGATAAGCTTATCGTCGATAAGCTCGGGATAACAGTACATTAAGCGAATATGTTTGACCGTTTCGAGCGCGGAAAGCGCGCGGATAAGTTCAACGAGCCTTATTTCGCCGTACAAATCCTCGCCGTAACGAGTGGTGTCCTGCGCGACGAGAATAAGTTCTTCCACCTCGCCCAAATCCTTTGCCTCATCTAGGAGGCTCTCTATCGGGCGGGAAACGAATTTCCCTCGAATTTTAGGGATAAGGCAGTATGTACAGTGGTTGTTGCAACCGTCGGAAATTTTAAGATAAGCAAAATGCCCCGGGGTGGTGACTATCCTCGAACAGCCGAGTTCTTTCCCTTTGCCGACGAGGTTTAGTCTTTTGCCCTTATAAACTTCGTCGATAGCCTGCGTGATGAGCGAGCCGTCCTTAGTGCCTAAAAACGCGTCCACCTCGGTAAAATCGTCGAACATGTCGCCGACGAATTTTTGCGGAAGGCAACCCGTCATTATTATTTTTTCAAGGTTGCCGTCTTGCTTGTACGGCAAATACTCGAAAACGGTGTTTATCGCCTCTTCTCGCGCAGAGCCTAAAAACGCGCAAGTGTTCACAATAAGCACGTTTGCGTCCTCTATCGAAGAAGTTATGTCGTAGTGCTTTGCAACCTCATATAAAAGTTTTTCGCCGTCAACCCTGTTTTTGTCGCAACCGAGCGACACGAGTCCGACCTTTTTTTTGTGTGTAGTCATGTGTTTGTGGTCTGTTCAGCGTGTTTTTTCACGCTTTACTGTTTTTTTATTTTGGATTTTTATTATTCCCTCATCCGCTTTCGCTCGCACTTTATGTGCGAATATCGATTGCCGATAGGCAAATATCACGCCGCTTTGCGGCATATCGATTGCGCCTTTGGCGCAAATATCGATTTACTTCAATATCCCCTCATCCACCGCCGACGCGACGGCGGTCCCCCTTCCCCACCTTGCTTCGCAAACGGGGGAAGGTTGGTGTGGGTGGGATGGCGCGGTGCGACGACTTTCCTTTTTAGGCTTCAGAGTGCGTAGCATTGCCGCAACAGGGCTGTGAGTGTCGAAGGGCGCGTACTCTAACGTACGTAACTAAAGCGGCGTTTAAGCACGTAGCCCGTATATGTGCCGCTATACGCCTTAAAAATCAAAAATCTTCGACAAATTCGCCGTACAACTCCTCATACTGTTCGCGAGTTATCAAAACGGTGCGGTCTTTATTGTCTAAGGAAGCGGAAACATACTTCATTTTCGCCATCCATTCGACGATAGTCGCGGCGCGGTTGTAACCGATAGCGAGCTTTGTTCTTAATGCGGAGTTGGAAACGCGGCGTTGGTCGATTACTATGCGCAAAGCCTTTTTCATAACCTCGTCCACTTCGCCGCCCGGGGTTTGCGGCGCGGAATCTTCGTCGTCGCCGCCCTCGTCCGCCGTAGCGTAAGCGTTGATGAGTTCGAGGACCTTATTGTCATAGTAACTCTTGTTGTTCTTTCTTATATAGTCGAGAACGGAACGGATTTCGGGGTTGTCGACAAACGCGCCTTGCGCGCGCTGTAAAAAGCCCTCGTCGCTCGTTTTGTAGAAGCAATCGCCCTTGCAAACGAGCTTTTCCGCGCCGTTTTCGTCGATAACGACTCGGCTGTCCATAGAAGTTGCCGTTTTGAAGCAGATACGCGACGGAACGTTGGTTTTGATGGAACCGGAGATGACGTTGACCGACGGGCGTTGAGTGGCAAGTATAAGCGAAATACCCGCGGCGCGCGCCTTTTGCGCGATTCTGCCGATGTAGTTTTCAATCTTCTTTTTGTTCTTTTCGTCCGCCATTACAAGGTCGGCAAACTCGTCTATCAAGATAACGATATACGGCACGCGCTTAACCTTGGTGGTGTCTATCATGGCGTTGTATTCGCCGATATCCTTGCAACCGTTTTCGGCAAGGAATTGATATCTTGTTTCCATTTCGCCGACCGCCCATTCGAGAACGGCGAGCGCGCGCTTGTCTATACCGATTATGTCGTTGAACACAAGGTGCGGTATGCCCTTGTACATATTGAATTCAACGACCTTAGGGTCGATTATGATAAGGCGCATTTCTTCGGGAGAGTAGCGATACAAAAGGCTGATTAAAAGCGAACTTAGGCATACGGACTTACCCATACCGGTTGCGCCGCTCACCAAAAGGTGCGGCATTCTGGCAAGGTCTAAAACAACCGATTTGCCGAGAATGTTTTTGCCTAAAACGAACTGCAAGCCTTTCTTCTTTAAAGTCTTGTATTCGGGAGAAGAAAGCACGGACTTTAAGCCGACGATAGAAACGACTTTGTTTGCGACTTCTATACCGATAAGCGATTCGTTAGGAACGTTGTACATTCTAAGGTCCGAAACCTTCAGACGGAACGCCAAATCGCCTTTCGCGTGGAACACGTCCTTCGGGCTTACGTCGTCCGGGATAGCAATGTCGTAACGAGTAACGGAAGGTCCCGCGATTATGTTTTCGACGGTAACGTCAATGCCCGTAGACTGCTTGATAACCCTGACTATCGTTTCGGCATTGGCTTTGCGTTTTTCGTTTTCGACAAGCAAAGCCTGCGGGTCTGCGCCGTATTCTTTCAACAAGTCGAGCGGCGGAGCCTTGTACCTATAATTGACGGGCATGTCCTCGATAGAAAGCGAGCCGTCGTCCGGGATTGTATATTTAGGTTTAGCCGAAGCAGCGACGCCGTTTGCGACGTTCGTTGCCGCCGGGCGCGACGGAGCGGCGGGCTGAACGGGTCTTGCGGGAGAAGCCGAAGAAGCCCCGCCCATCGGCGAAGTTTCCACTCTCGGCGTAAAAGACGGTTCCTTTTTTTCTTCCGTCGGCGCGCTTTCCGTGAAAGAAGTTCTGCTTGTCGCGACATGCGTATCGGCCCTTAAAGCGGAAGTATCGCGAGCAGGCGAAGAAAAGCTCGGCGTGACGGGCTTTCTCGTAGAAGAAAAATCGTCCTCCGGCGTTTTAATTTCCGTGGTTTCGCGTTCGACGGAGCGAGTCGTTCTCGTTTCGCCCACTCTCTCGTCCGCTGCGGGGCGAGTAAAATCGCGACGAGTATCGGTATCGAAAGAAGATGTGCGGGAATACGAGGAAGCTTCTGGCGTTCTTTTCGCCGAGCCATCTCTTGTTCTGTCGTAAACGCCGTAATCGGCGGAACGCGCGTCGGACTCTTTTCCGTAATTATCTCGCGCCGTTCTGTCCACTACGGGTACCCCGCGGGAAGTTTCGTTGACGACGTAAGCCGAGCGGCGGGAAAAATCGATATCCTCGCTCTCGCGCGAACGGTCCTTGGTCGTGTCGCCGAAAATGGGCGAAACGCCTATGTTGTCAAGGTTGACTTTGCCGACGGGTTTGCCGTCGCGGATAACGTCCGAAACGTCCGCGCCGCTCCTGCCCAATGCCGATTTAGGCGGCGTATAAGACGAAGCTTCGCCTTTTTTGCCCGTGTAATCTTCGGAATAACTTCTTTTCACGTCCGGGCGAACGGGTTCGCGGCTCGACAAACCGTTTTGCGCGGGATTCTTAAATTCGAATCTGCCGTCGAAAACGCTGAGCCTCGACGGAACGCCGCTTGCGGCTTCACGCTTGGTTTTAAACGTAAACGGGGATTCCTCGTCTAAAAAGTAGCCGTGAGGAGGGACTTCTTTTTCCTCGTTTTTCGCAGTTTTTGCGGTCTTTTCGACTTTTGCTTCTTCCGCCGTGTCTGCGCCCGTAAACGAGCCTTTGTCTGCCCTTTGCTTTTCGGGCGCGGGGATTTTGGGCTTAGCTTCCTTTTTTTCGAAATTGAATTTGCCCCTGAACAAAATCGCGACGACGACGAGTAAAGCTATCGAAAATATAACGAACGCGCCGGCGTACGAAGCGATTTTCGCAACGGGAGCGGTAAGAAGAGTAGCTATCGCGCCGCCCGGGGTAGTCGTCGAAAAACCGCCTTCGCCCTTAGCAAAGGAGGACGACATATGTTCGCCGACGGACAAGGAATTGTCAAAGCCGACGGCAAGATGGACTATGAGAAAAATAACGGCGACGGCAAGCGAGATTAAAAACGACGTGAGCCGCTTATCTTCGGGAATCGCGCTGCGCCCCGATACGAGGGCAAACCCGAAAAGCCCCGTATGCAGAAGAAAAATAAAAGAGTACACGCCGAAAGAGCCGAGCAGAAACGACTGAACGCCGCCGCCCAGCGGATACACGAGAGCGTTGCCCGTGACAAGGCACAAAAATGCCAGCACGGCAAACAATATGAGAGCCATTCCGAAAACTTCTTTCGCAAACGAACCCGCTTTTTTCCCGTTTTTAGAGCTTACCCCTTTACCCAAGATTACATTCCGCCTTATATAGATTTATATTCCGTATAAGTATAACATGTTAAGAGTTTTAACGCAACTTTTTTAACGGCACACGGCGTAGACTTTTTATTAAAATTTTGTGAGAATTTTGCGTTGTTGTCAGAAATCGAACCGAGAAAAAAAGCGACGGAACAAAACCGTCGCTTTTTTGGAAAAACAAGAATTAAGTTTCTTTAATCGAATTTAATCGAAATTCAGCCGACCTTCTTTTGAAGAACCTTGAAAACGTCGCCCACGGTGGACATTTTGGCGGCTTCGGCATCGGAAATCGATACGCCGTATTCTTCCTCGATGTTCATGATGAGTTCTACAACGTCGAGAGAATCGGCTCCGAGGTCCTCTATAATGCGGCTGTTTGCGGTAATCTTTTCACGCGGGATACCGAGTTGCTCGGAAAGCGCGTCGATTATTTTATCAATAGTCATTTTTTAATCCTCCATACCCGCCGTAAACGGCGAAGCGTTTATACGATTATACATTAAATTATTCGCTTTGTCAACGATATTTTAAGTCTTTGAAATATTTCGGTCGCCTCTTTATCCCTCTTAAAAGGGGCAAAGCTTCGCTCTTTTTTCTTAGGAAGCCGAAAGCTTGGGGTTTTTGCGCAGGGAAAGAGAGATTCTGTTCTTTTTAACGTCTACGCCGATAACCGTTACGGTGACGATTTGCCCCACCTTCAACGCCTCGTTGGGGTGACGGATATAGTTGTCGGAAATCTCCGAGATATGCACAAGCCCGTCCTGATGAACGCCGATATCGACGAACGCGCCGAAGTCTATAACGTTCCTTACCGTTCCCGTAATCTTCATTCCCGGTTTAAGGTCTTTTATGTCCATGATGTCGGAGCGGAGCATGGGCTTGGGCAAGCTGTCGCGAACGTCTCTGCCCGGTTTTAAAAGTTCCGAAACGATGTCGCGCATCGTAAGAACGCCAAGTCCCGTATCCTTTGCGGCTTTTTCCTCGCCGTAAGCTTTGATTTTAACGGGTAA
>CAKQSU010000091.1 GCA_934273135.1 uncultured Clostridia bacterium | reverse complement strand
GGCAAGACCTCTTATTATGCTTGCAATGCCGATTATCGCGGTAGCGTTGCTTGTTCTGTTTATCATTCCGTTGCCTGAAAGCGCGGGCGGTTCGTTCAACAACCTTTTGGCTTCCATTCTCGTTGCGGTCGGTTACAACCTTTACTACGCAATCGCTTGGCCTATCTATTATACTTCCCATTCCGCGCTTGTCAACCTTTCAACTCGTGACGGCGGAAAGAGAGGTTTGCTCTCTACCTTGGTAATGGCTGCTCAACTCGGCGCGTCCGGTATCTCCGGTATGGCGGGCGGTATCCTTGTTCAACTCTTAGGGCTTCTTCCCGACGCGGAACAGGGTATAACGGCTGAAATGGCTAACAAAAAATGGACCATTCTTATGGTTATCATGATTGCTTGCCTTATCCTCGGCTGCTTGCTCGAATATTACTTTACTCGTGAAAGAATTACCGAAGAAAACGTCAAAAACAGCGAAGTTAAAGCCGGTGACGAATCGACCGCCAAAAAAGTATCTATGGGCGAACAGATTAAGATTTGCGTCAAAGATAAGTATTGGTGGATGATTATCATATTCTTCTTCCTCTACCAGTTCGGCGGACAGATGAAGAACAACGACTTGTCCTTCTATTCTCAGGCTATGCTCGGCGGCGCAAGCCAAACGGGTCTTGCCTCGCTCATTAACACCGTCGGCGCGATTCCTACCGCTCTCGGGATGGCAATCGTTTGGCCTATCGCCGCTAAGCTCACTAAGTCCAAAACGATAACTTTAGGCTGTATGCTTGCTTTCGTAGGCTCGCTTATTGCCTTTATAACCCTTATGCCTCCCTTTGTCGGTAACGAAGCGGCGATTATGACAATCCCCGTCGTTTCCTTTATCGTTAAGGCTCTCGGCACGGCTCCCGCGATGTATATATCCCTCGCGCTTCTCGCTAACATTCTCGACCACCAGGAAGCTATCCACGGCAAGAGAACGGACGGCTTCACGATGGCTGTTTACGGCTCCATAATGGTTTGTATGGCGGGTGTTTGCAACGGTATAATTCTCGGTATTAACGCCATTACTCCGGCTGAAAACCAGAAGCTCGTACATACTATTCTTTCCTACGGCGTAGAAGGCGTTTGCTATCTCGTTATGGGTATAATGTTTATCTTCATGAACGTTGAAAAGTTCACTAAGCTCGACAACAAAGCAATCCACGCCGACCAGAAAGCCGAATGCGAAGCTAACGGAAAGGTTTGGGTAACGCCCGAAGAAAGAGCTAAGCAGGAAGAAGAGGAAAACGCTCGTCTTGTCGAAGAAGCACGCGTTACCGAACTCAAATCCGTTTGCGCGAAGAAAGGTCTTAACTTTGACGAAGAAAACGCTAAGTACTTAGCTCAAAAGGCGGTCAAAGATAAGGAAGCTGCCGAAAAGAAGGCTGCGGACGAGGCTAAAAAAGCCGCTAAGGCGAAAGCCGCCGAAGAAGCTTTCGAAGCTCTGCCCGCCGAAAAGAAAGCCGAAATTAAGGCAAAAGAAGATTCGATACTTGCCGAATTCAACGCAATCCGCGTTGCTAACGGCAGACCTGAAATCGCTTAACTTTTCTTTTTAAAACAACAATAGTTTACGGGGTAAGGGCAAAAACCTTGCCCCGATAAGCTTTTTAGGCGTGTAAATAACCGTAAAAACGCCGTTTGAAAATAAAAATAAAAAAAATTGTTCGCTATAGCGATTTTTTTATCAAAAAAAGTTGCTTTTTGCTTTCAATAATGGTATATTATTAAGGCTGAATATAAAAAGTCCTCGGGAGGTGTAAGATATGTCGAGAGTTTGCAGCGTTTGCGGAAAGGGTAAATTGTCGGGCAATTTGGTAAGCCACAGTAACCGTAAGACACCACGCTCCTACAATGCGAACGTTCAGAAGGTTAAAATCGTGAAAAACGGCGTTGTTTCCTCTGAATACGTTTGCACCCGTTGCTTAAAGAGCAACAGCGTTGAAAGAGCATAAGTTTTTTCGGTCGTTAGATTGACTTTAACGACCTTTCTTTTTATCGCTTTATTAAAAGTGAATTTAATGTTTTCGGTTCTTAAATCGGGAACTTAAAGCCGCTGTGGCGGAATGGCAGACGCAAGGGACTTAAAATCCCTCGGCTTCACGGCCGTATCGGTTCGAGTCCGATCAGCGGCACCACAAAAAGCAGAGAGTAGTCTTTGGCTACTCTCTGCTTTTTGTGTGATGTTTGCCCTAACGGGCAAGAGGTGTTTGCCCTAACGGGCAAGTGATGTGCGCGTTGCGCGTGAAGTTTGCGTGGCAAAAAGGCAAAGGGCGTTACAAAAAAATATTATAAAAAAAATAAATCTATATTATTTTTCTTGTCATTTATTCAATCCCATGCTATAATAAGGAAGATAATAGGTTGTAACCTATTAAGGAGTTTGCCGACGAGGCTTATAATTACGGCTTTGTTGCCGTGAAAAAGATAAGAAGCGAAGAGGGCATTCTATTAAGCAAAGAGGGATTAGTTGAGTTTTTGCCGATTTTAATCCCTAAGGGTTATTTTTTAAAACCGGAAAAATGCGGCGAAAAAGACAGGGAGAAAGTCTTTTTCGCTTTTTTCGCTGATTTTTTGTTAAGCAAAGCTAAAAAAACGATGAAAAAACGGTGAATTTATCGCTATTTCAAGCAAAAAAGCGTAAGCGGCTTTCAATTTGTTGCAAAATTAAAGCATCTGTTGTAAAATATAAGAAAATAAAACGGGAGTTACGGTATGTCTGTCAGCACGAACAACATTTACGGAAAAATTTCTATATCGGACGACGCTATCGCCAAGGTAGCGGCGCATGCCGCGCTCGACTGTTATGGCATAGTCGAGCTGGTTACGCGCAACCTGAAAGACACGATTACCGACCTGTTTAATAAAAACGCACCCATGAAAGGCGTTAAGGTTGTCACTCAGGGTGACAAAATTTGTATCGACTTATTCGTTATCATCAAGTTCGGTGTTTCGCTTACGGCAGTTGCGGAATCGTTAAAGCAAGCCGTAAAATATCAGGTCGAAAAATTCACGGGCATGGTCGTGGACTCTGTCAACGTGAATATCATGGGCGTAAAATTATAAGGAACTTAAAGGAATTTTATTATGCCTAAAACAATAAACGGCGCGATGTTTTCTAAAATGGTCATTGCCGCTTCCGCGCTTCTCGATGCAAACAGAGCAAAAATCGACGCTCTGAATGTTTTCCCTGTTCCCGACGGCGACACGGGAACCAATATGAGCCTTACGATGCAATCTGCCGTAAGAGAGCTTAAACAGTGTTCGTCTAACAGATTGAGCGATATTTGCGACAGCGTTTCCAAAGGCGCGCTCCGCGGCGCGAGAGGCAACTCCGGCGTTATAACGTCACAAATCTTTAAAGGATTATGCGACGGCGTTAAGGACGCTCAGGAGATAAATATACGCCTTTTCGGCAAGGCGATGAAAAACGCCACGCAGGTTGCGTATTCAGCCGTTTCCAAGCCTAAGGAAGGCACGATTTTAACGGTTGTGAGAATGATGAGCGACTGCGCCGTTTCCGCAAAAGCGAAGGACTTTGAAGACTTCTTCGAGCAAATTATCGAAGCCGGAGAAGCCGCGCTTGAAATGACGCCCGAACTTTTGCCCGTTCTCAAAAAAGCCGGCGTAGTCGATTCCGGCGGAATGGGGCTTATAACCATTTTCAAGGGCATGCACAAGGCTTTAAAGGGCGAAGAAGTCATTGTCGACGGCGAAGCCGAAGTCGTGCAGGAAGTCAAGAAAACCGAATCCGAACCGACAAGGGCGGATGTTTTGAACCTCGGAACCATTGAATTCGGGTATTGCACCGAATTTTTCATCATAAATCTCAAAAAGAAAACGACGACTGCCGATATCGACAGGCTGAGAGAATATCTCAACACAATAGGCGACAGCGTTATTTGTATAGGCGATCTTGAATTTGTTAAAGTTCACGTTCACACCAATAACCCGGGGCTTGCTATAACGAAAGCGTTGCAACTCGGCGAGGTCGATAAAGTAAAAATCGAGAACATGCTCGAACAAAACCGCGCTCTCGTTAAAAAATACGAGGAAGAGCGTAAGCCTATCGGTATAATTTCGGTCGCGCAGGGCGACGGGCTTACCGAGCTTTTCAAGGAACTTAACGTCGACGTCGTTATAGAAGGCGGGCAGACGATGAACCCCTCCGCAAGCGACATTGCAGACGCTATCGCGCGTGTTAATGCGGAAACCATATTTGTTTTCCCGAACAACAAAAACATCATTCTTGCCGCCGAGCAGTCGAAATCGCTTGTAGAAGGCAGAAAAATCGTGGTCGTTCCGACAAAGAATATTCCTCAGGGTTTTGCCGCGGCGATTGCTTATGACCCCGATATGAGCGCGGACGAGAATCTTATGAATATGTTGCACGCTATAGACAACGTAAGCGACGGACAGGTTACTTACGCGGTGCGTAACACGAGCGTGAACGGTTTTTCACTCAAAAAAGGCGACTATATAGGCTTGAACAGCAAGAGAATTTTGTCTAAGGGCGCGACGGTCGAAGCCGCAACACTTAAGCTCATAGAAAAGCTTAAAGATAAAAACCATTCGCTTATCAATATCTATTACGGCGAAGGTATAAAGGAACAAGACGCAGAACAACTTCGTGTTGACGTTGCCGAAACGTACCCGGATTGCGACGTGGAACTTTACTACGGCGGACAGTCGGTGTACTTCTACATTCTCTCGTTAGAATAAAAACAAAAGGAAAACCCGATGGTTTTCCTTTTTTAAAACTTTGCAAAAAACATAAAGGCGAAAAAGATTATGGAACTGACGACAATAAAGGGCGTGTCGGACAAACGAGAAGCCGAACTTAATAGCGCGGGCGTGTACTCGGTTGAAGACCTTGTGAAGCATTTTCCTCGGTCTTATCTCGACATGCGCAAAGTTGTCAGTCTTTCGGATGCCGTGAACAACGATTTCGTTCTTACAAAAGGAACGGTCGTCGGTATTTCGCCGTATATGCCGCGCCGCGGAAAATTCTCTGTTTTTAAGGTCTTTTGCGAGCAGAACGGCGAGCCGTTCACGGTCGTGTGGTTCAACCAGCCGTACGTCAGGGGAAAAATAAAAGAGGGCGAAACATATCTCTTTTACGGTAGACTTAAAAATCGTTACGCGCTTTCGGTCGTCAACCCTTCTTTTGAGTCGCTTGACGAAAATACCAAATTAAAGGGCATTGTTCCCGTTTATTCCGTTAAAGGTTCCGTAACTCAAAAAGTCATGCGCAATATCGTGAAAGAGGCTTTGTCAAAGGTACGCGTGAAGTCTGTTATTCCGTATAATCTCGAACAAAAATTTTGTTTAGGCGACCTTGAAGAAGCCTATTGCGCCGTCCACAAC
>CAKQSU010000090.1 GCA_934273135.1 uncultured Clostridia bacterium | reverse complement strand
GTCTATTCCTATATAATACATTTTAACCGAAAAGTATGTCGTTAAGAACGTTTTCGAGATATTCCTGTCTGCCCGACTGCGCTTTAACGTCGGTTAAGCCCGCCGCGTATTCGGCAAGGCTTTCAAGCGTTTCTTTGCCCTCGACGATGCGTTTGCCAATACCGCTTTTATAGGACGAATATCTTTCATTTTTGAATTCGTCGATACGCCCGTCGTCGATTATCTCCTGCGCCTTGATAAGCCCGAGCGCGAACGAATCCATGCCGGCTATGTACGACAAAATTATATCTTCAAACGTGTTGGACTGTCTGCGCGCTTTCGCGTCGAAGTTAAGCCCGCCGTTTGTAAATCCGCCGGCTTTCAAAACTTCGTACATGCAAGCGGTAGTTTCGTAAACGTTGGTCGGGAATTGGTCGGTATCCCAGCCGAGCAACAAATCGCCCTGGTTGGCGTCTATCGACCCGAAAATGCCGTTGACGCGCGCCATGCGCAATTCGTGTTGGAAGGTATGCCCCGCAAGCGTTGCGTGGTTTGCTTCTATATTAACCTTAAAGTCGTCTAAAAGGTTGTATTTTCTCAAGAAGTTAGCGCAAGTCGCCACGTCGAAGTCGTACTGATTTTTCGTCGGTTCCTTGGGTTTGGGTTCGATGTAGAAGTCGCCTTTAAAGCCTTTCGCCCTTGCGTAATCGCGGGCAAAAGTCAAAAGCCTTGCAAGGTTGTCGAGTTCTAAGCCCATATCGGTGTTCAAAAGGGTGTCGTAACCCTCTCTTCCGCCCCAAAAAACGTAGCCTGTCGCGCCGAGCTTGATCGCCGCGTCTATCGCCGCTTTGACTTTGCCGGCGGCAACGGCGAAAACGTCCGCAAACGGCGAAGTTCCCGCGCCCGCCATAAACTTTTTGTCGCTGAACATGTTTGCCGTCGCCCACAAAAGTTTTATGCCGGTTTTTTTCTGCTTTTCGAGCAGATAGTCCGTCATTTCTTCAAGGTTTTTCACGCTTTCCTCAAGCGTTTTGCCCTCGGGCGCAACGTCCACGTCATGGAAGCAGTAGTATTCGATACCGAGCTTCTGCATTAAATCGAACGCAAAATCGGCTTTCTTTTTGTACATTTCCATTCCGCTAAGCCCGAAAGTTTTGTCCATCGTATCGCCGCCGAACATATCCGTGCCGGAAGCGTTTACGGTGTGCCAGTAGCTCATTGCGAATTTCAGTTGGTCTTTCATCTTCTTTCCGCCGACGACTTTTTCCGCGTCATAATAACGGAAAGCGAACGGATTTTTGCTCTGTTTTCCTTCGAAAACAATCTTGTTGTTATCGTATTTCATAAATATTACCTCGCTATTTCAGCTCAAAACTTAAAAAATCAAATTTACCTTTGCCACGGAAAGTAAAGTACAACGGGCTTACTCCGTCCGCGATATTAAGCAACGAAGAAAACTCTTTCGTTCCGCCGTCGATATCTATTTTTATTTTTGCGACTTCCTTTTTCTCTTTGCCGAAAACAAGCATTTCGCCTTTCGCCTTGCCGCGGATTTTCACCGAAATTATCTTTGCGTTTTCAAACTTAAAATACTTGAAACCCGCCGTTGCTCCGTCCGAAAAATTCGCGATATACTGGTCGCCGTCGCACTCTCTGTCGCCGCCGCTCTGCGTAAAGTACGGGTGAATGCCCGCGGGCGTTTTGCACGTGTAAAACTTAACGCCTTTTTTGCTCATAAGGTTGCATGCAATGCGCGCTTCGTACTCGCCTTTTCCTATAAGCGGTCCGCCGTTAAGCCCGCAGGAAGTAACTTCCGCCTGCGTGAACGTTCCGTCCGCATTGAGTTTTATTTCCTCCGCGCAAGCCTGGCGCGAATGGCAATGCCTATTTGTCTGTCTATGGTAAAAAACGTAGTATTTATCGCCTATCTTTTCAACGCTGCCGTGCGTGTTGCCGAGATAGTTCGTCGGCTTGTCGCTTATTCCCACGTCGCCTATCGACACGAGCGTTCCGCCGTACTTAAACTCGCCGAGCGGAGAATCGCCTATCGCATAGCACAGTTCGTGACCTAAAACGGAAGAATAGATGAAGTAATACTTGCCGTTAAACTTGCGCATTGACGAAGCTTCGAAAAACTCGTGTCCTTCATACCCCGTACCCGCCGAAAAGTGTTGAGCTTTAGCTATTCTTGCCGCAGGGAGCTTTATCGTAAGCATATCGCTTTCAAGCTCCGCGCCGAACGCGCCGTGAGTGTTGACGGGCTTAAACCGCGTGAAGATATTAGGCGACTTGGGCGCAAAACCCGTGTATAAGTAGATTTTTCCGTCGTCGTCCTTAAAAACTCCCGGGTCGAACTGGTGCGCGTCCTTTTCGCCGTTCCTGCCTAAAATCTTACCGTCCGGGTATCTGACTCGACCGAGATATTTATACTCGCCCGCCGGCGTATCGCAAACGGCAACGCCTATCGTACCCTGATTGGCGATAAAATAATAAAGGTAGTACTTGCCGTCGTTGCCCTCGACAACGTCCGGCGCGTACATCTGGTTGAGAATAAGCCCCTTCTTTTCGGGGTCGCTTGATTTTTTCCAGATAACGCCCTCGTACCGCCAGTCTTTTAGGTCGTTTACGGGCGCGGAATAGCAAACGTAATCGTTCATGCAAAAGAACTTTCCGTCAAACTTATCGTGCGAGCCGTAAACATACACTCTGTCGCCAAAGACATGCGGCTCCCCGTCGGGGATATATTCGTAAGAAGGAAGATAAGGATTAAATACTTGTTTCATTTTTATACCTTTTTATCGTACCCGACGGTAATGCCGTCGGGTACGAAGTTAAATTTAAGACAGTTTTACGTGTGTGCCGATTGCGTAAGTATCGTCGATGATCCTATATTCTTTGTACAAATTATCATAGGACGCTCTGCTTGCTCCGACGGTTGCGTTAACGAGTTCGGTGAATGTAAGTATACCGTTTTCAAGGGTATACTTCATCACAAAGGTGTCGGTGTTTGCGTCGTACCAATATTTGTAGGTAAGCGTCGCTTCGCCTTTCGTCGGGTCGAGGAATATGTAGCGATATGTTGTTCCGCCGCCCGGCGCGCCTTTAGAGAGAACTTCGAAATCGTTTCTCACGTTGCCGCTGTATCCGGGGTAGCTGTCCCACGGAATAGTATACATTATTTTACGGAAAGGAGCAAGCGTGAAATCGCCGGTTTCTTCGTCTATATTAAGAATCGTTCTCTTGTTGAGCTTGTTCCAGATATCCTCGCTCACGCCGAGTTCGAATTCGTCATCCTCACCGGGCGCGGAGAGAGTGTAAACGACGTCGCCCGCTATAGTTGACTTCGAATACTTTGCCTTAGCGGTATTGCCTCCGAACGTAACGGTACAAGCCTCGGAAGAGGTTATCTTAACGGTGCCGTCAACGTCCTTGCCGTCGTAAATCAATTTTCCTTTATAAACGGGAGCTACAACCTTAACCGCATATGTCGCTACGGCGTCGCGGTATCTTACGTAAACGGTATTCGCGTCCGATTCCGTATTGGGATCAAAGCCCAAAAATTTCACGCCGTTGACGGAAGAAAGATTGTCGAGTCTGGTCGTTTTTCCGTTTTCTCTTTTTATCGTCACCTTTAAGCCGTCGGTATTGAGCTTGTCGCCCATGAGATATTCCGTTTTTGCTTCGCTTGCATCGACAGTCATCTCGGTAACCGATGTGTACTTATAACCGAAGATAAGAACGCTTCTTATACCCCAACTTCTGTTCCAGATAAAGCTCGAAGAGTATTCGTAATAATCGTCCGGATCCTCCACCTTTTCTGCAAGCATGTCGTATACACCTTGATTGTATTCCGCATTACCATGTCTTAAAATATGCAACACGAATTGTTCTCTGTCACGGTTATCGCGGTTAGTCCAATATCCGTAAATACCGCTACCGCCCAACGTTCCGTACAAAAGACCGTCTCTGTAACAATTGATGTACAAATATTCTCTCGAATAGTCGCCTTGATACGCTTCCGAATACGAACCTTCGAACTGATACAGTACGGGCGTTGCAACGTCGTTAAACGAAGGCGTTCCGAAAGTACCATATTGTTCCCATGTAAGCTTACTATACGGATTAGTCTTTTCCGTATACACTACTTCCGTTTCGCCGACTTCCTCTTCGGGCTGTTTAGGTCCGCAGCCGGTTAAAAGCGCAAAAGCAAGACAGAATGTAAAAACAAGCGAAAAAACTACAAGCAACTTATTTTTCATTTTATTTTCCTCCGTTATCATATCGCGGTTTTTCCGTCCTTCGTCTGATCCATAAAACAGGAAACGACGACGGCAATCGTTATTAACAAGATAGTCACCAAATAGAATATGCACATTCCGAAGTTTCCGCCCGTATACGCTACTTTATTGATATAATCGGCAATAGCGTTTGGAATTTTATTGATTGTTATCCCGAGCGCAAGACCGTAACAAATTACAGAAACCGCCGGGGCGAATCTTATCGGCACAAACGTGAACACTACCTGCAAAGCAACGCCTATAAGCAAAGGAACAGCTATAAGCGCGCCGCCCTGAACCGCACGGGGTATAACCCAACTTTGCGTTGCAAGGACGATTATCGCCATCACAAACGCAAGCACGGAAGCTCCCGCAGAAACGTAATACCCTAAACCTTTGTTTTTGAATAATTCTTTAACGTTCATAACTTAAACAGCCTCCTTTACTTTTCTTTTTACGTAGGTCGTCATAACGAACCCGACGATCGCACCCAATGTCAAAACGCCCACTAAGACGTCGATACCGATAAGCATTCCCTGCCACCAATACATGCCTTCGGTAACTTTCGTATCGGACGATATCGAGCCGCCCATTGACGAATGGAGCAACGAATAGAATATTCTCTTGTTCGCCCTCTGCAAGCCCTTTACGAGCGTGCCGTCGTCGGTTTTCTTGATTACCGCTTTAATTTGCGCACCGCGCTGTCCGTCGAGACAGAATATGTCCGTTCCGGCAAGAAGCATATCCGCGCCTACCGAATAATACGTGCTTTGCGTTAAAGCGTCGTCGATAATAGAGCCTTCATAACCCCATTCTCCGCGCAATACGTCGTTCATCAAAACGCTGTGCGTTGCGGCGTATTGAAGCCCTATACGGTTGTAAGAGGTCATTATGCCCATGCTTTCACCTCTCGTAAGCGCGCCTTCGAAAGGTCTTAAATATATTTCTCTTATAGATTGTTCGTTTGCAAAGGTTGAAACACCCTGCCTGTTTGTTTCCTGGTTATTGAGGAAGCAGTGCTTAACGTTGCAGATAAGCCCCTTCTTCCTTGCCATGCTTATTATATTGGAAACGGAATAGTAGGAAAGTACGCCGTCCTCGGACATGTATTCGGAAGCGCGGCTACCGTAAGGCGTTCTTATAATATTGCAACCGGGCGCGTTTACCATAGCAACGCCGGAGAATAATGCTTCTTCTCCCATCATCTCGCCGTATCTACCC
>CAKQSU010000089.1 GCA_934273135.1 uncultured Clostridia bacterium | reverse complement strand
TCCTTACGCTTCGCAAGGCGGCGCGGGAGGTTTTGACTTTTCGGGCTTCGGCGGAGGCGACGGCGGCGGATTTTCCGATATTTTCGGCGACATATTCAGCCAATTCACAGGCGGCGGCAGCGCAAGAACGCAACGCGGACAGACCAAGGGCGCGGATATAACGATTGAAGTGAGCCTTTCTTTCCTCGATGCGGCTAAGGGCTGCACTAAGGAAGTAACGTATAACCGTCGCGAGCCGTGCGCGGCTTGCAAAGGCACCGGCGCAAAGGACGGAACGAGCTACACGACTTGTCCGAAGTGCAAAGGCACGGGTCAAGTTCAGTTTGTTTCTGGCGGCGGATTCTTCCGCACCGTAACCACTCGCGAATGCCCCGATTGCTGCGGCACCGGCAAAAAGATTACCGAAAAATGCACGGCGTGCAACGGCAAGGGTTACACGAGCGGCTCCACAACGTATAAGTTCAACGTTCCCGCGGGCGCGGACACGAACAGCTACATTCAAAAACGCGGAATGGGGCAGGCTTCGATGAACGGCGGCGAGGCGGGCGACCTTATAATCGTGTTCAAGGTTTTGCCGCACAAACTCTTCAAGCGTAAGGAATTCGACCTTTACGTAGACGTTCCCGTTTCGTTTGCTACGGCGGCGTTAGGCGGAAAAGTTAAAGTTCCCACGCTCGACGCGCCCGTAGACGTAGATATTCCCGAAGGGACGCAGAGCGGAAAAGTCATTATGGTTCGCGGCAAAGGTATCCGCGGCAGACTCGGTAACGGCAACCTTTACGTTACGGTTATCGTCGAAGTTCCGTCAAAACTTTCGAAAGCGCAAAAAGCCGCTTTAACGGAGTTTAACGACGGGCTTGACATAAAGCAATCGTCTAAAATGAACGACTACTCTAAAAACGTTCAAAGCCTTTACGGCGTTGACCCGTATAAAAAATAATCGTATCCGATAACCCGGTTTTTCGATAAAATACAAGCCTTTCGCTTAACAAAAGCGGAAGGCTTTTTCGTGTTTTTAATTATGTTATTTTATACGGTTATTGTCAATCGTTTTTTCGGTTTGGATACAACTCGGAAAAGATTATCTGCTTCAACTTTTCCAAGCCGTCGCCGCATTTAGCGGAGATATGAACGTACTTTTCGGGGCAGATTTGCTCGGCTAAGTCGCATTTGTTGAGAACGTATATTCTCTTTCCGTAAGCTCCCATTTTGTCTAAAAATCCGTCCGTAACGGCGAACTGCGAAGCAAAATCTGCAGAAGCCGAAGCAACGTTTAAAATTACGTCGGCATGCTTTGCTTGTTCGAGTGTAGAAGCAAAAGCCTTTTCAAGCTCCTCGGGTAAGTCTTTAATGAAGCCTACGGTGTCGGTAAAAAGAAATTTTTGCTCGTTTATGCGCGCGTAACGCGTGGACGGGTCGAGAGTTGCGAAAAGCATATCCTTTTCTAAAACGTCAGACTTACATATTTTGTTTAAGAGGGTGGACTTACCGGTGTTGGTATAGCCGACGAGGGCAACCGACTTAACGGCGTTTTTGGCGCGGCGATCTTCGTAAAGCTTGCGCCGTTTTTCAATATCCGCAAGAGATTTTTCAAGAGAAAGTATTCTGTACTTTATGTGCCGACGGTCCGTTTCGAGTTTCGTTTCCCCGGGACCGCGCGTACCGATACCTCCGCCGAGCCTTGAAAGGGAATCGCCGCGACCTTTAAGACGAGGGTAAATGTATCTGAGCTGCGCAAGTTCGACTAAAATTTTGCCTTCGCTGCTAAACGCTCTTTTAGCAAAAATGTCGAGGATAAGGTTAGTCCGCGTAATAACCGGCACGCCGACTACGTCGGAAATATTGAGGGTTTGAGAGGGGGTAAGTTCACCGTCGAACACTACTTCTTCCGCGCCCGTTTCCTCTACCGCTTGTTTAACTTCTTCCACTTTGCCTTTGCCTATATAGGTTGCGGGGGTAACGACTTTCACGTTTTGGGTGACAACGCCTTTAACAATCCCGTCTGCGGCTTCTATTAAGGCTATTGTCTCGTCAAGTCTTTCTTCTTCTAAATTCGTTTCAATTACAATTACGTCTGTCATAATAATACTTATAATTTACGATTATATCAAGTGATTTTTAGAATATTTATATTTTAGCTTATTCGCCGTCTTTAAGCGACACCGTTTTGATTGCGGACTTACGCATATCGTCCGAAACGGCGGCATAATGCTTTTTCGTGGTGTTTATATCCTTATGACCGAGATAGTCTGCGACGATATAAATATCGCCGGTTTCGCGATAAAGCTTAGTGCCGAAAGTCGAGCGAAGTTTGTGCGGCGTTATCTTTTTTAAAGGGGTAACAATCTTTGCGTACTTTTTTACGAGATTCTCTACCGCTCTAACGCTTATGCGCTTGTTTTGAAGAGAAACGAATAAAGCGCGCTCATCCTCTGTGAGACCTTCGATAGACGCTCTGTATTTAAGCCAATCAAGAAGGGCGGTTTTCACTTCGTCCGTAAAATATAAAATTGTTCTGTTACCGCCTTTGCGAGTAACTATAAAACTGTTATTTTCAAAGAATATATCTTCGATATTAAGCCCTACAAGCTCGCTTATACGGATACCCGTGCCTAAAAAGAGGGTAATGAGCGCAACATCGCGCACCTTGGTGTTTTTTTGATACTTTGCTTGTCTTTCGCTAAGTCCGTCGCCGGTTTCAGCCGTTTCGATTAGCTCTTTTATCTCGTTATTTTCAAGGCGAATTATCTCTTTTTCATGAAGCTTAGGCGTAGCGACTTTTGCCGCGGTATTTGCGATAATCATATCGTGATTGAAAAAATACTTATACATAGAGCGCACGGCAGACAATTTGCGCGCTTTAGCGCGTTCGTTGCATAGGTGATGCTCTCCTTTATACTCAAAACTCGTTATAAAGCTCAAAAATTGCTCGATATCAATCTGCGTGAGCTTGTCCAAGAGCGATATTTCCATTTTTTTAACGGGTAAATCGTACTTATTCGATACAAAATCAAAGAATATCGCTAAGTCCATAGCGTAATTCATGCGCGTTAAAGGTGAAGTCACGGCTTCAATTCCTAAAAAATAATCGCGGCAAAACGAGGGAAGTTCGTCTAAAAAGGCGTCAAGCTTTTTTAAAGTCTTAATTTTTCGGTCAGTAAAGTAATCCTTAGCCATAAAAAATTCTCCGTTATTTAAAAAGGGGGCTAAACAGCGACAAAAACATCTATGCGTAAAATACAGGTTTTACGCAGTCATAATATTAAAAACGTACCAAAACACGCAATTTAGTAAAAAATATAGAAATCCTTTTTATAAAAAGAGATTTTAGTTGTTTTTACGTTGCTTGAAAAGTATCGGTAAATTGCAAACCTAAATAACTATGCGTAAAAATTTTGTAGCTTTACTTAGATTATTATAGCACTTTTTAAACGCATTGTAAACGCATTCTACGTAAAAAAACGTATTCTGAGAGAATATTTATAAAAATATTACTTAATTTTAATTGTTGTATCGGATAAATTGCTTAAAACATATTGACAATATTTAAAGTAAATGATATAATTTTAGTAAGTATAAACAAAGGATTTTGAAGCTTTTTATGGATAACGTTCCAAGCGAAATGCTACGCGGACATATCGATACGATAATACTTTTGTCGTTACTCGACTCCGATAAGCATACCGGTCAGATTAAAGAAGAAATCGAATCGCGAAGCGACGGTCAATTCGAGCTTAAACAAGGCACGTTTTATTCTTGCTTACAAAGAATCGTTAAGCAAGGATACGTTACCGAATACAGAGTTTCCACGCCCGAAGGTAGAAAAAAGTTTTACCAATTGACGGAAAAAGGAAAAGTTTACATAGACGAGAACAAGGACAGATGGTGCTTTTCTCGCCGCGTTATCGATACGCTTATTCAGACGCCTGTCGCAAACGAAGACAAACAGAGTAAAACAATAATCAGTTTGCCGGACGCGCCGGAAGTAGCTCAGGAAGAAGAAATTTCGCCCGAGGACACGCTTAAACAATTCCTTGACGGAACGTTAGAAGAAAAAGCCCAGGCTCCGAAAGATAATAACGCAACCTCTTCCGCTACGCAGAATTCCGAAGCTAAGCCTACTCAAACGACAACAAAAGAAGCGGACGAACAAAAGGAAAAACAGTCCGACAAGGATAAAAACGGCGGCTATGACCTCTTTACGTACCTCGATTACACTCAGTCTTACCCTCTTGACGATACTGACTATAAAAAGCCGCCTAAAAAGCCCGAAGTTGCCAAAACCGCCGAACATGAAACGTTTTTTGAGCCGCAAAGCAAGCAAAACGAGCCTGCCGCCGAGCCAAAACATGACGAGATTGTCGAGCAGATTTCGATAATAGACAGCGAAAAGACAGCCGAAAAAGAAGTAAAACAAGAGTCTTTGCAAGAAAATCCGGTTCCGGAAGAAAAGGAGCCGCAACGCGAACAGGAAGAACAGATTGCGGCGACTTTAGCTCCCGCTCAAACGGAAGAAGTCGAAGAAAAAGAGGACTTTTACCCCGAAGACAAGGTTGCCTCTCGCGAATATCGCACTGTTCTTTCTAAGCTTTTTCCCGAGAAAAAGAAGCAACCGGAAGCGACGGAAGAAGAACCTCGCGAGCTTGTTTACACCGAAGGAACGGACGTCAACAGCTTTTTCCACGACACGGTTACGATTGACGACGAAAAGCTGAAAGAAATGCAGGAACAGGCTAAACATCAAAAGAAGCGCAAGCCTGAAAAACAATCGAGGAACGAGCAAAAAATCAGAGAAAAAACAAAGAATTTGCCGTCCGACAGAGCGGAAAAGAGCTGCACGACGTATAATCCCTACTACGATTTTTCCGATATAAAATCTCTTGCCGACGCGGAAGGTTTCCGTGTAAGAGTGTCTTCCGCAGAAACGCGCAAAGACGCGGGACGCATAATGATAAATAAGCTTATATTCCATTCTTCTCTCGAATACTTTGCTATTCTTGCGATAGAAACGCTTATTTTGGGCTTGACGACCGCATCTATTGCTAAACTCAACTACCTTCCTTATCTTATTTTCGTGCTTGCATGTGCGCTTTTCCCGCTTACATACGGCATAGCGTATCTTATTAACCCGAATAAAAAGGTAGCGAGCCTCGCGACGTTTAAGAGCGCGATAGAACTGATAATCATAATAACGCTTAACCTTTGCCTTGTGCTGTTCTGTTGCTGTATATTTGCGGAAATTGATTTTTCAGACCCGGCAATGCTGTTAAGATGGGTGTTCTATCCCCTTTTGATTTTACTCAACTTGCCCGTTTATACTTTTATCAAATACCTAAAACTTGATAATCAAAGATATTTTTCATAAAAAAAAGCTCGCGTAAAGCGAGTTTTTTTATGAAAAATCGTTCAGGAGCTTTTTGAATTTATCGTAAATATCGCCTGCGCCGAGAATCAAAACCTTATCGGTAGCTTCAACGCACGTTTTAAGTCTTGAAAAAAGCTTATTTTCGTCATCATAGTAAATGGATTTCGGCAACGCTTTACAAAGCCTTAAAGA
>CAKQSU010000088.1 GCA_934273135.1 uncultured Clostridia bacterium | reverse complement strand
CGGTCACCCTTTACGATATCGAACCCGAGGACGAAATAGAATATTATTTCACGGTTACGGGTGTGGACGGAAAAAGAGTGAACGAAGTGAGCATGAACGTGGTTTTGTCCGTTGCGGTAAGGCTTGAAACGATAGCCGTGGGCGCGGACGGGAAAGGCATCAAAAACGTTGATTACTTCGCGGGCTGGAAGCAATACGCTCCCGCCGACGGCGTTAAGGACGGCGGATACTTAGAAGTATATCACGGCTCCGAAACGGACACCGAGCAGGACATTCGTCCTTCGGGAACGGGAATATCGGAAGTCGACTATAAGGGTAACAGCTTGCTTGTCACGGAGTCCGCCGACGGAATAACAAACAAAACGGGTTTTGTCATGAAAGCGGACGACGACGAGAAAGAATATTCTTACCATTTAAGATTTACGGTACCCAGACAGAATTCGGAAAAAGAAAATTATGCGGGCGCAAGAGTGTATTTCGAAATACAGGCGGTTGCCGAACAAGCGAGGGACGTATAAATAAAACAAACAACAAAATCTGATTTTAATTGAATAAAAAATAAAACGGGGGGCGATCGGATGCGTAAACGCGTTGGTAAAAAGTTAATATTCCTTTTTGCGGCGTTGTGCATTCTGGTCGCCTTTGCTTGCGTTTCGGTTTCGAAATTCGTTTTAAGCGACAGAAAAGAGCTTGTCGGCGTTTACACCGATTTCGTTTTGTCGCACGACGGCGACGGGCAAACCGCCGTTATAAAAACAGATAAAGACGGCGGAATTACGGGGTATATAGCCATCAGGGTTTCCAATTTCACACAAGAAAAGGTGTCCAAACGAAACGTAAGATTTTCGCTCCGCGAGCCTGAGGCGGAAGAGCTTAAGCTCGGTTACGTTTCAGACGCCTGGGGCGCAAAGCATACGCTCACTGCGGAAAGTAAGTATTACGAGGTTTCGATTGTCGACGAAAACGACGAAGAACTCACCGCAACGAGCAACGCAACGCTTTTAAAGGCAAACGTGAGAAATTCTAGTTCGCTTCTTCTCAAAATAAGGAGAAAGGCAACAGCCGACAAGGAGATGCCGAGCGAAGGAACGGAACAACTTTCGATAATTTTGCAGACGAGCGAGCCTTATAAGGATTTACAGGTATTCACGATAAACACGACTATGGCGAGATTATCCGTGGGCGTGTCGTCAGACGTTTACAGGGGTTATACGAGAGAAATCGTCAACTTAAAGTCTGCAACGGAGTTTATCCGCTCGTCGCAAACACCCGACACGGGAGTTTCGTATCTTGCAGACGTGGTATTTACTTTAAGCGGAGACGTCGTTTTCGACTCGGCAAAGTATGTCGAGACGTACGGGAGCGTTCATACCCCCGTGTTTAACGCCGCGCAGAATAATTATACTATAACCATACGCGCCGGCGCGGACGTCAATCTGTATTTTTATGCGGGAGAAACGTGTAGCGTTACCGTTTCCGCAACGATTTACGACGGAAAGACGGAGCAGGGTGCGGAAAAAGTTTCGGGCGTCAACAGTGACGGAGTTGTATTTATGAGGGAGAAAACATGATAAAGGAGAACGGAAAATTGAAAAATTGCGACGTGAAAAAACTTATAATCGCAGTGCTTATCGCTGCGATTGTATGCATATCCGTTCTTGCGGTTTTGTTCGGAATAGATAAAACCTTTTCGGCATACGTAAGCGTAAGCGTTCCCGAAGGGAAAGAAGTTACCGTTTACGTAAGCGGAAACGACGTTATAAAGTCGGGGAAAGGGAAAGGCTACATGGTAACGCCCGGTTCTACGGTTACGGTTACGGTCGTAAACGAAAGTAAGCTATTCAAAAGCATGTCCGTCAACGGGAAAACTTATGATACGCCCGTTACGGAAATTACCGTTCCCGTAAACAAAGACCTTGCGATAACCGTCGAAACGACGGAACCTTATGCGGAGGACGTGGGAAAATACTTCGGCAACCCGTTTATTTTATCGAAAGAAGCGGACGTTTTGTCGGTTGCAAGAATCCTTGCGGGGACGTCTACGGCTTCCGACTTCGAGAGAATAGGCGCGGAAGATAAAACGGCGGACGATATCCGCTTCGGATATTTCCGTCTCGGAACCAACTTGTTTATAAGCTCGTCCGAATTTTTCGGTCTCGGTTTCCGAGGCAATTTGCCTTTCGGCGGCTGTTTCGATTTCGACGGCTTCACGGCAACGATAAACTTAGTGAGAACTTCGCACGTAGACAAAGAATTTACATTCGTGAACGGCACGCATTATGCCGATTACGGATTTTTTGCTTATGCTTACGGCGACGGCACTCACCCTTGCCTTATGAGAAACATAAAAACTCAGGGGTTTATAGGTCTTAACACGATAAAAACACAGGGAACGATCGACCACACCGACCACGTGAACGCAGGCGGCATTGCGGCGACGGCTGGCAAGAACATAGTGTTCGACGGACTCGAATCTACCGTTTCCGTAAGCGCGCAGACCCGTTTTGCCGACCTTTATCTCGGCGGAATTTTCGGGATATGTTCCTCTTCGGTCGAATCCTGGTGCGACATTCGCTACGACGGCGCGTTCAACGACGTTTCGGGCGTAACTTACGGCGACAATGCGGGCGCGATAGTCGGCGGATTTGCGGGGGTTTTGCAAAATGCGAGCGTTGACGGAATAACGATTGACGGCGAAGGGTCGATGGTGCTTGCAAATGCGCTCGGAGAAGTTTCGGGTTCGGCAATAGCGGGTGGTTTCGTCGGTCTTATCGAACTCGGCGCGCACACGGGCGAAGAGATAAGCGACTCGAGAACAATGCTTATCAGAAACGTTACGATTTATGCCGAAAGCGATTATTCGGTAACGGCGGTTATCGACAACAACGGTTCGACAAATAAGGGATCTATCAATCCCGACGACTATGCTTCCACGTCTGCGGCGGCAATCGCGGGCGGAATCGCAGGAATCGTAAACCGCGGAAATAAAGACGGAACGGCGCTTCCCGACGATCAGATTATAAAATTTTCAAATATAAGTTTCCTGCGCACGAGCGCGCAGGCGGAGAACGCCGGTTCTTCAGATTCGAGCGCGGGCGGAAGGCTCGGTATATCTGCAAGCACCGAAGACGGAAATTCTTCGGGCGCGGTGTTTGCTGGCGGGGTTGTCGGATATATTTACGCTCCGTCCGCTTCTCATATAACGTGGCAAATCGCCGATTCTTCAAAAACGACGTATTTATTCGGCTGTCCTATAGACGTTTCGGCAACTCAGAACGGAGTAGGCCCCGCATATGCGGGCGGCGCGTTCGGTTATAACGCTTTCCATCCCGAAATTACGGACGGCGGCTCTTTAAATATCGGCATAGTAAGTCCGAAGTACGATTACACGGTAACGGCGTCGCAGTCGGCAACGGCGACAAAGTATAACAACAAATATTATAACGTATCCGCAGGAGGATATACTTCAAGATTCAGCGTCGGTTACAACCTTAAAAACACTACGTTTTATATCGGCAGCGGCAGAATAACGGCGTACAGAGAAGTCGGTTCGACGGCTATCGGCGACGTAAACGCGGGCGGCTTCGCGGGCAGAATCATGGGTTACGGAACGGCTTCTACCACGATAACCGATTATGACAATGCTAACGGCGGCACCATGCAAAGCGGCGAGAGCGACAACGTCAAAGTTTATTATTCGGAAAATTCGAGAATAGAAGCGTCCTGCTATTCATATTCATCGATAAACAGTACGAAAACGCTTGGCAACAACGTCTGCGCGGGCGGAGTTGTGGGGTACGTCCTCGGATATTCGTCGATAAGCAACGTTTCGATTCTTTTCGACGGAAACACGGTTCCTTCAGAAAACCCTGCAGAACATTTCGTAAGCGGCGAGCAGAACGCCAAAAACCCGACCAGGAATGATGACGACAATCATAAATCGGAAGGCTTTATCGGCGGAATGTTCGGGCTTGTAATAGATACGAAAATATCGAACGCGCAATTTATCGGCGACGAAACGGAAAGATCGGTTGTTTATTTCGCTTCTTCCAACTCGCCTAACACCGCGAGCGTGGGCGGGCTTATCGGCGCGCTATGGAGAAAAAAACTCGGAAACAATACGAAAATGTTAAACACCGCGACGGTGAAAAACGTTCACGTTGCGGGCAGAGCGTATTGCGAACAGAATACGTCGAATGATATTTACGATATTTACGTAGGCGGCATGATCGGCGTTTTCGCTAATCCTGGCAGCGGGCGGAACGTTATCGTTACGAACGTCAGCGTCGGGAACAGCATTATAGAAGCGATAGGCGAAAAAGCCATGCTGCCGTATGCCGGCGGAATAATCGCGGGTATGTGGTGGTCGTCTACGACAACTCTTTCTTACGCCAAGGTTCTCGATTCCGCGGTTATATCTTCAAGCATTACTCCCGCATCCTATGCGGGCGGAATTGTCGGGCTTATGCAGAATTCGGCAATAAGTCACTGCGTCGTCAAGGACACGGAAGTTAAAGCGACGTCCGAGCAGAACAAAGCTTATGCGGGCGGTATTTCGGCAAGAGCGAAAGAAAAAAGCGATACGATAAAGTATTCCTATTCCAACGCTTCGCTTAAAGCGCAGGGGTCGAATACGGCGAATTCCGTTAAGTACGGCATCATCGCGAGGACGGATAACATAACGAGTACGGGCGACTCGGGAACAGACGACGCGGCTAAAAACCTCTTCGTTTACGAAACGGCGGGAACGCCTGCGGCATATCCCGGCGACACGGACACTCGCGCCGTGTATCTCGCTTCCGCCTTTCAGAACAAAGCTTCTGTTGCGGTGGGCGACACGATGAGCGTTTATTCGACGATTTCTTCGGATCAGAAAGGCACGATCGAAATAAAGAGCCATAACGCGAAAATCATTTCCGTGAGCGGCTTGACGATCAGCGGCGTAAGCGCGGGCATAGCGTACGTGAGCGTATACTGCAACGTGGACGGCACGAGCTATCTTCTTTGCTCTTATCCCGTAACCGTGGGCGGCGCAACCGAAAACGGCAGCGGACTCGCCATAAAAAACGACAAAGGCACAGACGTTTCGGCAAAGGACTGCGACGAGCTTATCGATTATAAACACGGCTCGGGAACTTCTTCCGTAACTTACGCTTATTTCCGCCGCAACATCGGAAATCCCGCAACGACAAAGAAGATAAACGTCGTTCCGAAAGGCGCCGATTATCTTCCTCAGAACATAAGATTTTACGATATAAGCACGTCTTCTGTCGGCGTGGGCGCGGCGACGTATTTTACCGCTTCCACGACGGCTGCCGAAAAGAACGCGCGTATCGCGGCGATAATCGCCGCAAAAGGTTCGACGTGCGATATCTCGGCGTTTAACGGCAGGGCAAACGTAGGTTATAATTACGAAAACGAAGAGGTCGGCGCGGCTAAAAAGTCGCTGTATTTCTACGCGGACGACAACGTGCGCGAAAACACGATTATTTTAATGGAATGCGACTACGGTTCGGCGGTTTACGGCGTTATCGTGGAATTTGTTCCCAACAGACTTCAAAGCATAGAAATTGCCCCCGAAAGCGGCACGCCACCTCTCGACACGAGAATCGAAAAC
>CAKQSU010000087.1 GCA_934273135.1 uncultured Clostridia bacterium | reverse complement strand
TTTCCGCCCTGTCCCGTAGCGATTTTCTCGTCGCCGACGTACACAGCCGAAACAAAGGTCGGCTTGTGGTCGGGACCTATTTTATCAATAATTTTATATTCGATTTTTCCGAGCGATTTGTTTGCCTGAACGTAATTTTGAAGTTCGGACTTATAATCGCGAGCGGACAAAAAATCATCGATATGCGACAAAAGTTTGTCGTAAACGAACTTTTTTGCGTTTTCAATGCCGCCGTCAAGATAAATCGCGCCCGTTATTGCTTCAAACAAGTTTTCGCTCGCGCTCTTTTTTCCGAGCGCAAACTGCGCTTCTTCACCTTTGCCGAGCAACAAAAACTTTTCGTAGCCTTCTTCCAAAACACGTGTGCTTAACGGAAGCGACGAAACGAGATTTTTCTTTTTTACGGTTAATTTCCCCTCGTCCTCGCCGGAATGCAAGAAAAAGTATTCCGCGGCGATAAAGCCGAGAAGAGAGTCTCCCAAGAATTCAAGACGTTCGTTGCTTAGAGTGTTTTTATGTTCGTTTGCATAAGACGAATGAGTAAAAGCCGTTTTAAGCAAGTCTTTGTTCGTAAATTCATAACCTATCGCCTTTTGCGCGCCGCAAAAATCAAAATCCATAATTACTCGGTTACGTTTTCGGCTTTCTTAACGTCCTCGGCAATTTTTTCGGGAACACAGTGCTTAGCAAGCTCGTAAGCCTGAATTATAGATTTTTCGATTGTGCCTTCTTTTGCCGAGCCGTGCGCTTTTACCACGGCTTTGTTTACGCCCAAAAGCACCGCGCCGCCGAGCTTATTATAGTCAATCTTCGCCTTAACGCCCTTAAACGCTTTTTTCATTAAAAGCGCGCCGATCTTTGCCCAAAACGATTTTTTTACTTCGCTTTTTATCGTGCCGAGGCACAAAGCGATAGCCCCTTCGGCACTTTTTAACGCAACGTTGCCGTAAAACCCGTCGGAAACGATAACGTCGTATTCGCCGCTGAAAATGTCACGGGCTTCCATGTTGCCGCAAAAGTCGATTCCGTCAAGCGTTTTTACAAGCTCGAAAGCTTCTTTTGAAAGCGCGCAACCCTTTTCGTCTTCCGTGCCGTTTGACAAAATTGCAACCTTAGGCTTTTCTATTCCGAAAAGCTCGCGACAGTAGATTGCGCCCATCATTGCGAATTGTTGAAGGTCGGTTGCTTTGCAGTCAACGTTTGCTCCGCAGTCCACCAAAAGAACTTTTTTATCGCCCATAGTAGGCAAAATAGGACAAAGGCAAGGTCTCCTGATACCTTTAATTCTGCCCACTTTGAATATACCGCCGACGAGAGCCGCGCCGGTAGAACCGCTCGTCACGATTCCGCCCGTCGTTTCGTCATGGCGCAAAAGCTCGAACGCGACGTTCATAGAAGAATCGGGTTTTATTTTCAAGGCTTCGGTCGGCTTATCGTTGCAAGTCACCACCTCGGTAGCGTTTAAAACTTGCAATCTTGCCTCGTCAAAGTCCTCGTTTTTGAGTAATTCGTTCAGCTCGTCCGCCTTACCCACAAGGATAACGCCAAGCTCCGAATTTGCTTTAAGCGCGGCAACCGCGCCTTTAACTTGCGCGATCGGCGAATTGTCGCCGCCGTAACAATCAACGATTATGTTTATCATCAGTACTCCAAATTGTCAACCGTTCTCGGGAAAGGTATAACGTCTCTTATATTCGATATTCCGGTTAAATACATAACCATTCTTTCAAAGCCTAAGCCGAAACCCGAATGAGTAACGCCGCCGTACTTTCTCAAATTGAGATACCACCAATAATCCTCTTCTTTAAGGTTGAACTGTTTCATTTTTTCTTTTAAAACGTCAAGTCTTTCTTCACGCTGGCTTCCGCCGATAAGCTCGCCGATTCCGGGAACGAGAAGGTCCGCCGCGGCAACGGTCTTATTATCGTCGTTAACTCTCATGTAAAACGCCTTTATTTCCTTGGGATAATCGGTTAAAAATACAGGCTTTTTAAAGACTTTTTCCGTTATATAACGCTCGTGTTCGCTCTGCAAGTCACACCCCCAGAAAACCGGATATTCGAACTCGCTTTTATGTTGTTCGAGTATCTTTATCGCTTCCGTATAGGGAAGACGAACGAATTCGTTGTGAAGAACGTTATGCAGTCTGTCGATAAGCTCGTTGTCTACGAACTTGTTCAAAAACTCTATCTCCTTAGGGCAAGTTTTTAAAACGTGGTCGATAATATGCTTAACCATATCTTCGGCTACGTCCATATCGTCCGAAAGGTCGGCAAAAGCCATTTCCGGCTCAATCATCCAGAACTCCGCGGCGTGGCGCGCCGTGTTCGACTTTTCAGCTCTAAAGGTGGGTCCGAAAGTGTAGACGTTACCGAAGGCAAGCGCAAACGTTTCCGCATTAAGTTGCCCGGAAACGGTTAAGGAAGCTTTTTTATCGAAAAAGTCCTGCTTATAGTCGATTGCGCCGTCTTTCATTGGCGGTTTGGCGATATTGAGCGTCGTTACCTGGAACATTTCGCCCGCGCCCTCGCAGTCGCTGCCCGTTATTATGGGCGTATGAACATAAACAAATCCGCGTGAGTTAAAAAACGAATGAATTGCGTAAGCAGCCTCGCTTCTGACGCGAAAAACCGCGCTGAAAGTATTCGTGCGGGGGCGTAAATACGCTATCTCGCGCAAATATTCCATACTGTGGCGTTTTTTCTGCAAAGGATAATCGGGCGTAGAGGTGCCTTCAACCGTTATTTTTTCGGCTTTGATTTCAAACGGTTGACGCGCTTCCGGCGTTAAAACAAGTTTACCCGTAACCCGCAAAGCCGCGCCGACGTTCTGAGACGCTATCTCTTGGTAATTATCTATTTTCGAGCTTTCGAAAACAATCTGAACGCTTGAAAAATAGCTTCCGTCGTTAAGTTCGATAAAGCCAAAGGCTTTTGAATCCCTGACGGTTCTTACCCACCCCGTCAAAGTTACGCTCTTGTCGGCGTAATCTTCGCTTGAAGCGTAAATACTTCTTATCGTAATTCTTTTTTCCACTTTTATGACCTCCGACGGGCAAATGCCGCCTTAAAAAATGCGCGTTATCGCCATATATAATCGCTATGTAACATTTTTATATACAGTTACTTATATTATAGCTTTTTTTAGCGAAAAACACAAGAATTTTACAGCCCGAGACAGAAAAAACTTCCCGACGTAAAAGAATCCGTCGGGAAGAGAAAATATTAAAAGTTTCAGGCGATTTTTTTGCGTATAAGTTTAGCCTTGGTCACGCCCTTGACAACGTCCTTGTCGATGACGATTTTTTCAATATCGTCGTCTTCGGGAATGTCGTACATAGCGTCGAGCATCAGGTTTTCGAAAATAGTTCTTAATCCCCTCGCGCCGGTCTTTAATTCAATGGCTTTTTCGGCAATGGCGCGGAGCGCGTCATCTTCTACGTCAAGTTCGACTTTATCCATTCCGATTAACTTTTTATACTGCTTTATGAGAGCGTTTTTCGGCTCGGTCATAATCTTGACAAGCGCGTCCTCGTCAAGCGCGTTCAAAGAAACGGTAATGGGGATTCTGCCGACAAATTCGGGGATAAGACCGAACTTGATAAGGTCCTGCGGCTGAACTTCGCGCAAATATTCCTCGTGTTCCTCAGTCTTATCGACGATTTCCGCGCCGAAACCTATGCCGGAACTCGATTTACGTTTTGCGATTATTTTGTCAAGCCCGACAAACGCACCGCCGCAAATAAACAGAATATTGGTGGTATCGATACGCAAAAATTCCTGTTGCGGGTGCTTTCTTCCGCCTTGCGGAGGAACCGAAGCAACGGTAGACTCTATGATTTTTAAAAGAGCTTGCTGAACGCCTTCGCCGGAAACGTCGCGAGTAATGGAAACGTTTTCGCCCTTTCTCGCGATTTTATCGATTTCGTCGATATAGATTATGCCTCTTTCGGCGCGTTTGATATCGTAATCGGCGTTCTGAATAAGTTTTAAAAGAATGTTTTCCACATCCTCGCCGACATAACCGGCTTCGGTCAACGTCGTCGCGTCCGCAACGGCGAACGGAACGTTAAGAATGCGCGCGAGAGTGCTTGCAAGCAAAGTTTTTCCGCAACCCGTTGCGCCGAGCATTAAAACGTTGCTCTTATCGATTTCCGTTTCGTCGTTTTCAAGTTTTGCCTTTTTAAGCTTCGCTACGTCGTTTACGCGTTTATAGTGATTGTAAACGGCGACGGACAAAACCTTTTTAGCTCTGTCCTGCCCGATAATATACTTGTCGAGTTCGGCTTTTATTTCATGAGGCTTTAAAAGAGTAACGACGTCCGGCGTTCTTCTTACTCGGTCCTCGGCAAGCGCGGCGGCACTCGATTCGATGCAACCGTCGCAAATATAAAGCCCACGCGGACCGGCTATTAAATTTTGAACCTTGTCGCGCGTTTTTCCGCAAAACACGCAGCAAGCCTGCTTTTCTTGATTAACTTCCATTATACCTACCTGTTGACATAAATCTTATCGATAAGCCCGTAAGAAAGAGCTTCATCCGCAGAAAGGAAGTTGTCCCTGTCCGTGTCGCGGGCTATTTCTTCTATCGTCTTACCCGTGTTGTGAGCAAGAATGGCGTTAAGTTTGTCGCGAGTTTTTAAAATGTGTTCCGCATGAATCTTAACGTCGCTTGCCTGACCTTGCGCGCCGCCGAGCGGCTGGTGAATCATTATTTCGCTGTTAGGGAGCGCGAAACGCTTTCCCTTCGCCCCGCTCGAAAGTAAGAACGCGCCCATGCTTGCAGCCATACCTATGCAGATGGTGCAAACGTCGCTTCTTATATAGTTCATCGTATCGTATATGGCAAGCCCCGCCGAAACGCTTCCGCCCGGGCTGTTAATATACATGTTTACGGGTTTGCCGGGGTCTTTCGATTCAAGATAAATAAGCTGAGCTATAACGGTATCCGCAACGGCGTCGTTTATTTCTCCCGTGAGAAAAATAATTCTGTCCTCTAAGAGTCTCGAATAAATGTCATACGAGCGTTCGCCGTTGCCCGTGTTTTCCACAACGTAAGGAATAAGTGGCATATAAACCTCCTTCTTCTCAAGAAGCGGCTTAATAATAAAGCCGCTTCAGTGAAATGATTATTTTAAATTTATTTGTTTTACGCTATTTCGTTGTTAGTCGTAAGGAAAGCGAAAAGTTTGTCTACGACAATGGCGTTCGCAATATATTCTTTCTGGCGCGGGTCCATAGTCTTTTTGTATTCTTCTGCGGTTTTGTTGACGGAAGAAGCTTGTTCGGCAATCTTTTCTTCGATTTCTTCGTCGGTGGCGGCAATCTTTTCAAGTTCGATTATCTTGTTGACGATAAGTTGTTTTTTAACTCTGTCGGCAGCCTGTTCTTTGTAAGAAGCTCTCACGCTTTCGTCGGTTTGACCCGTAACTTTGAGGTAATCTTCGTATTTTAAGCCCTGATACATAAGTCTGTACGAAAGCTGGTTGACCATATTGTTTACTTCGTCGTCAATCATGCATTCGGGGATTTCGACCGTCGTTTTTTCGGCTATCGCGGCAAGGAGTTTGTCTTCCGTTTCGTTGGAAGCTCTCTTGTCGTTTTCTTTCTGCATGTTTTCGCGAATTTTCGCCTT
>CAKQSU010000086.1 GCA_934273135.1 uncultured Clostridia bacterium | reverse complement strand
GATATAGAGTATGCCGACGTGGGGTCGTTGAGTAGGGCGATTACAGACCGTAGGGAATTATGATTTTCGCGGCTTATATCAGCGCATACAATAGTTGAAAATTGAAAGGTGAAAGTTGAAAATTAAGGATTGATTGAAAGTTGAAAGATAGCCGATAAGCAACTTTCAACTTTACATTTTCAACTTTCAATTTGATAAAACAAGAGTTAAAGCCGCTTAAAAATGCGGTTAAGGAGTTATAATGACAAGAAGTTGCGGCGTTTTAATGCCGGTGTTTTCTTTGCCCTCGAAGTATTCTATCGGGTCCTTCGGCAAATGGGCGTACAAATTTGTTGATTTTTTAAAAAAATCGGGACACGATTATTGGCAAGTTTTGCCTATGTGTCAGACGGGTTACGGCGATTCGCCTTATCAGACGACTTGCGATATTTCCGGTAATCCGTATTTTATTGACCTCGAAACGTTAAGGGACGAAAGACTTTTGACGTACAGAGAGGTTATGCGCGCCATCGATAAGAGTGATCTTATCGATTACGGCAAGCTTTATAACGAAAGATATCCGCTTTTGAGAAAGGCTTTTTCTCGCTTTGACCGCACGGATAAGCATTTTAAAGCCTTCTTAAAAACCGGCGATTATCGCGACTACGCGCTCTTTATGGCGTTGACGGAGAAATTCAACGCGCCGTGGTATAATTGGAGCGATGAGTTCAAAAAACGCGACGAAGCCGCGCTCGGCAAGTTTGAAGCGGAACATAAGGACGAAGTTTTGTTCTGGCAGTTTGTTCAGTACGAGTTTTGGAAGCAGTATTTTGCGCTCAAAAAGTACGCAAACAAGCGCGGAATAAAAATAATCGGCGACATGCCGCTTTATTTTGCGTACAACAGCGTGGAAGTCTGGCGTTCGCCCGAAGAGTTTATGCTCGACGAAAATTACACGCCGAAAAAGGTTGCGGGCGTGCCGCCCGATTATTTCTGCGCCGACGGGCAGCTTTGGGGCAACCCCGTGTATAATTACGACGTTATGAAAAAGAACGATTACGCGTTCTTTAAGTCGCGCTTAAACCACGTTCTTAGCGTTTACGACTACGTGAGAATAGACCACTTCCGCGGACTTGACAGGTTCTGGGCGGTCGATTACGGCAAACCCACCGCGCGCGACGGCGAATGGCTCAAAGCCCCCGGTCGCGAGATATTCGCTTCGTTCGAGCATAAAGACAGAATTATCGCAGAGGACCTCGGCGTTATCGACGACGGCGTAAGAGATTTGATAAAGACGGTCGGCGTGCCGGGGATGAAGGTTCTTTCTTTCGCGTTCGACAGCGGCAAGGACAATCCGTATCTTCCTTGGAACGTCGGCGAAAACAGCGTCGCTTACACGGGTACGCACGACAACGACACGCTCGTCGGGCATTTCAAGAGCCTTTCTAAAGAAGCCTTTGAAAGGCAGAAAGCGATGGTGAAAGAAAGCCTTGATTATCTCAAAATTTTCAGACCCATCGGCGGGATTTATCCCATTGCGGAAGCCGTGCTTGACATCGCTTACGCATGCGAGGCTAAGCTTACCGTCGTACCGCTTCAGGACGAACTTCTGCTCGGCGGCGAGTACCGCATTAACGCGCCCGGTTCTACCGGTTGCTGGCGCGTAAGAATAAAAGAAAGCGTTCTCACGGACACTTTGTGCGCGGCTATGAAGAGGCGAGCGAAACGTTTCAAAAGAGCATAATATAAGGAATGCAATCCCTACGAAAGGCTTTTTCGTTTTTTACTTGAAGAAGCCTTTTTTTGTTGCCTTAAAACACAGGTTTTACAGCGTTTTTGCCTTTAAAAAAAGCGTTCTTTTTGTGAAAATAAAATGAAAATTTTTAGTCTTTTTCTCGTTTTTTTCTCAAAATCCCTTATGTTTTCTTGATTTTTGGCTAAGTGTCATTTTTTGACTTTTTGACGGAATTTAGACAATAATGCGATTGGCGTTGACATTTTAGGTGTAAATGAAGTATAATATTTACGCAACGCATAGCAGCACTTTACAAGCGAATATCGCATGCCTAAAAAAAGCAAATATCGAGCGCATTTTTGCGCATATTAAAGGTTACGGTTAATGGAAAAAAGGAAAAAGCGGTTTAAGGATCGCAAGGACGGATATTATTTAGGCAAAGAGGTTCCCGCGCTTACGCGGTTTATGGTTTACCTTTTGCCCAAAAGAACGGAAAACGAGGCGGTTGTCAATGAAAAAATCGATTTGACCGCATTGAATAATTACATTAAAGAAAAGAACGCCGCGCTTGGCGAAGACGACTTTAAGTATACGATTTTTCAATTCGTCGTCGCGGCTATGGCAAAGACGATTTATCACCGCGAAAAGCTCAATTATTTTATACAGGGCAGGCGTTATTACGAAAGAAAGCATATTTCCTTCTCGTTCGTCATAAAAAAGAAGTTTGAAGACAAAGCCGAAGAAGCCCTCGCCATAATCAAGGCGGGGACGGAAGGCGTTTCGCCGCTTGAGGAAGTGCGTGAAAAGATAAAAAAAGCCGTATACGACGTCAGAGTGAACGAAAAGACCGACGGAACGACGGGGATAATCGAAAAACTCGTTAAATTGCCGAGGTTTCTGCTCAGATTCGTATGCAGAGTGTTGAGATTCCTCGACTATCACGGCTGGACGCCTTCAAGCCTCATGAAAGAAGACCCGTATTATTCTACGGTTTTCATAAGCAATCTCGGTAGCATAAAAATGCATGCCGATTATCACCATTTGACCGATTACGGAACTAATTCTCTGTTCGTCATCGTCGGTGAAAAACATCCCGAACCGGTTTTCAAGGAAGACGGCTCTTTTGAAATGAAAGAATTTTTGCCGATAGGGCTTACCGTTGACGAGCGCATTGCCGACGGGCTGTACTTTGCAAATTCCGTTAAGCTCTTAAAAAAATATCTTTCCGAGCCTGAGCTTTTAGAAGAAAACGTGGAAGTCGAATGATTTTCGGTTTTACCCGCTCCGACGATTAAAAAAATCCGTTTAAATTAAAAAAAGAGGAAAAAATGTCAATAGAAGAAGAAAAAAACGCGCCTTGGCTTAAAAGTTACGGCGAGGTCAAATTTCATATCGATTATCCGAAGGGGTCTATGAGCGACGTAGTTTTGGCTACCGCAGACCGTTACCCCAACCAAACCGCGCTTTCGTGCATGGGTACGAAGATACCGTATAAACTCATGAAACGCAAGATTTTGCAGACGGCGCGCGCCTTTGCCGCGCTCGGCATAAAAAAAGGCGACAAGGTTACAATCTGCATGCCTAACTTGCCGCAGACGGTTTATTCTTTGTACGCGCTCAACTATATCGGCGCGGTTGTGAGCCTTATCCACCCGCTTTCCGCTCTGGGCGAAATCGCGTATTACTTAAGCGAAGTCGATTCGCATATAATACTTACACTCGACTCTTTTTATTCGAAAATGCTTTCCGTGCAGAAGCAGTACCCGATTGACAAAATCATTTTAACGGGCGCGGCGGAAGAACTCGGGTTTATGAAGAAGTGGGCGTATAAGCTCATTAAAGGCAAAAAAGACAGAGATTACACCGTTGACGAGAACGTCGTTTATTGGGAAGAATTTATCAAGGAAGGAAAAAACGTCAAAGCCCCCGCGGCGGCGCATTTGGGCGAAGACGAACTTTCCGTCATTCTTTTTTCGGGCGGCACTACGGGCGTTACAAAGGGCATAATGCTTTCAAGCAAGAACTTCAACGCGCTCGCTTTGCAGACGGCGACCATGTGCAACAAGCGTATTCAAGGCAAAAAAATGCTTGCGGCGATGCCGTGCTTCCACGGTTTCGGCTTGGGTGTTTGCGTGCATACGATGATGGTTTTAGGCGGCGAATCTATACTCGTGCCTAAGTTCAACGTAAAAGATTACGCGCTTTTAATCAAGAAAAACAAACCTAACTACATAGCCGGCGTTCCTACTTTGTATGAAGCCTTAACGAGAAACAATTACCTTGACGGCGTTAATTTAAGCTGTTTGATGGGTGTTTTTTCGGGCGGCGACAGCCTTTCCGTTGAGCTTAAAAAGAAGTTTGACGCGTTTTTAAGCGAACATGGCGCGACGGTGAGAGTGCGCGAAGGCTACGGTACAACGGAATGCGTTACCGCAAGCTGCTTAACGCCTTATAACAAGGAAAAGGAAGGCTCGATAGGCTTGCCTTATCCCGACACTTACTATAAAATCTGTAAAGTCGGCACGACAGAAGAAGTGCCTTATGGCGAAGAGGGCGAAATCTGTTTGTCCGGTCCGACGGTTATGCTCGGCTACTACAACCGCCCCGACGAGAACGCAAACACGCTCAAAAAGCACGTCGACGGCAAAATCTGGCTGCACACGGGCGACCTTGGAATGATGGACGACGAGGGCTTTATATTCTTTAAACAGCGCATTAAGCGTATGATAATAACGAGCGGTTACAACGTTTACCCCTCGCAGATAGAAAACATCATCGACGGACACGAAGCCGTGCAGATGAGTTGCGTTATCGGCGTTAAGGACGAGTACAAAATGCAACGAGTAAAAGCCTTTATCACGCTTAAGCCCGGCTATGAGCCGAACGCGGCGACAAAGAGAAGCATTCTCAATTATTGCAGAACGAGGATAGCAAAGTACGCGCTTCCTTATGATATCGAATTCCGTAACGAACTCCCGAAAACGCTTGTCGGCAAGATTGCTTACACCGTTCTCGAAAAGGAAGAGAACGAAAAAATAACGGCTTCCCACGTGCCCGCAAACGCATAAAACGGGGCTATAAGTCGATTAAACGGCAATTTATGTATTTTTGTATAAGAAAAGCAGGACTTAAAAAAGCCCTGCTTTTTGCGTGTGCCAATTGTTTTTGCGCTTTTGCACATTTTATAAATGACAAATCAGCTCTGCGATAAAGACGCCGACAATGAGCGCGGCTACTATAAGGAGCCACCACAAAATCAAAGTAGTTTCCGTTAACGTATTTTGCGAATGCGCTTCGATCGTAAATTCCGTCTGTGCGTTTCCGTGAGAAGAAGCTATGCTTAAGGTGTGTTTACCCTCGGTTAAGGTGGCGAGGAACTCTTGCTTTAAAACGATTTTCGTGCCGTCGTTTTGCTTTTCGTACATAGATTCGTCGATGGTAACGCCGTCAACCGATACGCCGATAAACGAAGAAGAATCGATATTCGAAGTAAACGAAAGCTTTTCGTTATCCTCTTTTTTCCACTTGCCATTTTTGCCCTCGATAATTTCGGGGATTAAAACCGTACGTTTGTACCCGCAAATGTTGCACTCCTCGTCCCTATCGTCGTCATACACATGCCCCGTTGCGGGCGTTTCTGTCTGCGGAACTAATACGGTGCTACAACGGGCACAATGTTTGCCCTCGGTTAAGCCTGTTTTTGTACAGGTCGCAGCAATTGCTTTGTCTGTGACTTCGATATGCCCGAGAGCTTCGGTTGTTTGTTGCGCTACTAATACAGTGTTGCAACGAGAGCAATGCTTGCCTTCGGTTAAGCCCGTTTTTGTACAAGTTGCGGAAATTGCTTGGTCTGTGACTTCGGTATGTCCTAAAGCCGGTGTTTCTGTCTGCGCTACTAATATCGTGTTGCAACGCGAACAATGCTTGCCTTCGGTTAAGCCCGTTGCGGTGCAAGTTGCGGAAA
>CAKQSU010000085.1 GCA_934273135.1 uncultured Clostridia bacterium | reverse complement strand
CTGCCCTCTGTCTGCAGTCTCGGCATACTTGCCGCAGCGGTAGCTTTAAGAAAGAAAAAAGAAGACTGATAAGGATAATAAAAATTGAAAGTTGAAAGCGGAAAGTTGAAAGTTTTTCGCCGACTGTCTTTCAACTTTCAATCAATCCACAATTTTCAACTTTCAACTCTCAATTTTCAACTTGTATGCGTGCATACGATAATTTTCAACTCAAAAAAATAAATACAGGAGTGTACAAAAAAATGAAACTAAAAAGACTTTTCACGGCGATAATCGCTACATTGCTCGTCATTTGTTCGTTCGCGTTTACCGCTTGTGACAACGGCGGAGACGATTCCTCGACCCCGGGCGGGTCGACGGGCAGCAAAGAACTCACTATGGAAGCGGAATATATCAATCTCGACGACGTAAGGGGTGCGGGAATTTCTTCCGACCAACAAGGCGTTAACATGATTTACGGCGACGCTACCGACGCACAGAAGAAAATGTGGAGCAACGGCTATTTTGTCGGCTACACTTACACCGCCAACTTAACGCTCGAATTCAAATTTACGGCGGAAGCGGCGGCGAACGGCTCAATCACTATGCTTTTAGGCTCCGAACACGGCGACATAGAATTCGGACCGACCATTTTGAAAGTCGAACTCAACGGTAAGGAAATAACTTACACGCCGAAAAAAGTTAAGGGTAGCGAAATTTCTCAAATGGTTTTCACCGAAATCAAAGTTACCACGAGCGCGGCTTTCAAGGCGGGCGAAAACGTCCTTAAGTTGACCGTTATCGAAAACAAACTTCAGGCTAACGGCAAAACCGTCGGTCCGTGCGTTGACTGCATAAAGGTCAAAAGCACCACTAACTTAAGCTGGACTCCCAAGACCGATAACCCCTCCAAAAGAGGCGAAATGTAACAAAAAAACGCTCCCGAGAGGAAGTCTTTGTGTAGGCTCCTCTCCCGGGAGAGGAGCTTTTGCTCGCGATAGGCGCGAGCAAACCAAAAAAATATCTTATCAGGGAGAATGAATTTATGTTAAAAAGAAAGTTTTACGAGGCGACGGAAGTAGAAATAATTTCCGTTCAAGCCGAAAACGTCATCGTTACGTCGACTCCTTTCGGCAACGACGGCGATGAGGACAAAGCCACAGGTTGGAAGAACTTTGAACAGCCTTAAGGAGGGAAAAACAATGAAAAAAATAATATGTTGTCTGGCGACCGCTGCCGTTGCTTTCGGTATGCTGTCCGCGGTTACGTTTGTTAAGGCTGACGCCGTAACGGCGCCGAGCTTTACTACCGCAAAAGTAAGCTTAAACGAGAATATCGTTTTAAAATTCGGCATTGATAACTACACGGAAGATTATACTTTGACTTTCGGCTATAAAGGCGAAACGTACGAGGGCAAGGTCGAAAACGGCGAAGCCGCTTTCTCTCTTGTAACCCCGCAATATTTAGACGAAGTCGTCACCGCCGCTTTGAAAAGGGGCGAAGAAACCATCACGAAAACTTACAGCGTAAAAGATTACCTATATTCGCTTGTTCATGCTAAAAACACGGATGAGGCTTTCAAAAATTACTCTTGCGAAAAATTCGTAAAAATGAAAACCCTTGCCGTTGACATGCTCAACTACGGCGCAGAAGCTCAAAAGAAGTATTTAAGCGCAACGGATAATCTTGTAACCAAAGATTTGACGGACGCAGAAAAGGCTTACGCAACCGATTTTGCCGCCCCCGACGAAAGCGTTCAGGCAACTTTGAGCGGCACAAAAGCGGGCTATGAATGGGTGAGCGCGGGCATAAGGTTTGACTATAACGTTTCGCTTTATTTCGTAATTAAGCCCTTAAGCGAGAACGCCGTTTTAAAGCTAAAAATTAACGATAACGAAGTTATAGATAAGTTTATCGTAGAAAACGGCAACTATAAGTTCCGCTATGAAAACGTAAACGTAGTAGACTTTGCCAAAAAGTACACTGTTACCGTTTGGGACGGCGAAACGCAAATCGGGCAGACTTTGAGCTATTCCGTGAATACTTACGTTCTCAATATGCATGCAAATGCGGAAATGAGCGAAATAACGAAAGCCGTTTACAACTACGGCGTTTCCGCCAAAGCGTTTGAAACGGCGGGCAACGGTCACGCCTACGACCAAGTTGAACTTTTAAAAGCGGACGGCACTTTAGCCGAAGTTATCGCAAAGCCCGACTTTGAAAGAAAGGACGTTGTAGGCAGCGGGATTATAAAAGATACTCTTGACTATAGCTTGAATTATAGTAAAGCAAGATTCGTTTGCGCGTGCGGTGAAACGCACGAGGATAACGAAGTTGAAGCTACGCTCGTTGATAAAACAAGAACTTACAAAAAAGATGACGATTCAACAGAAGTTATCGTAAACGGAAAAACTTACGTTGCGGACATTCAAGTATTGTATGCAAGATGTATAACTACCACGATAGAAGAAGTAGACGGCAAGGTTTACTTCGTGAATACTTTTGACGTTAAAGGCTACACTGCTGACGAATTTACGCTTTTTGACAGTGATAACGGGGATAAATCACTTGCCGATATCATTGATGATTCCATAGCGGGAAAAATCACTTTTAAGGCGGACATAACCTCTTATGAAGCAAAATATTCTGAAAAACACGGCAATAAAACTGCCGACGGTAATCCGTACGGTTTAGGCGTAAAAATAAGGGGCGAAAAGGTGAACGTAGCTTCTCAAAACCAAAACGGGGACGTTTACTATGCTGCTATAGAGGATAAAACGATTATTACGGACAACGGACACATTTACAGAACAGGCAAGTTCTGGGGTAAATCTGCGGTTATGATTTCTAACTTTGCCGTTAAATCTACGGCTATGGAGATTTTCGGTGACGATATTTTGTTGACTATCGATTTTATTGACTGTGTTTCTAATAACAATAGGTACAGACTTTTCACCGAAGGTTCCGGAGTGCAAGAACTTGATATAGTGGGTAGTCCTAATGTTGATAAAGCAAATTACACGGTTAAATTAACCGTAAAACTCGATAGCGAAAAGATTGCCACGCTCCCCGCTTACATTCACTTAACGCTTAACGGTGAGGACAGAAATCCGTATTCTAACGCATATCCTGTTAGCAATTACGTTGCGACTTCCGTTGTAAAAGATAGTTATTGCTATTCTGCTGAATCAGATTATTACGGGCTAAGAATAATAAGAGAAGCCGGCTCGGCGATAGTTCCTCTTACAGAAGATAACGTTGGGGATATATTCAGATATAATGCAGCTCATGACGCTCTTGAAGCTAACCGTATAATGGTGACAAATGGTGAAATAACAGAAAAAATAGATTATCTTGCTAACGGTTTTGTCGATTATATACTTTTTGACCTTTATAAAAAAGACGATGAGTCTAAGACTTCACGCGGAAGCTTTAAAATGATAAAAAATGTGCTATATGCGGGAGATAAAAGCTTTGGTCTTATCGGTTGGACGGAAAATGACGGCTATACGAATTTGTATATTATGATGCGTAGTACCGATGGACAAAACTTGAAAAATTTTAACGACTTGCTTAAAGCAGCTCTCGGCGGCAATAGCGAAGCGGGCGATTACGTTTTGTCTGCGCAAATCATAATGAAGAGCGGTTCTGGTTTTGTTGACAGTGAAAAAGTATTCTTGCCTACTGACTACGCTCACACGTTCACTGTTTCCTAATTCACAGACACTCCACCATAGTTTTTCCTCGCGGGGTTTTACTTCATTCCTCCCCGCGGGGATTTTTTAAGTTGAAAATTGAAAGTTGAAAGTTGAAAGGTAAAATCAACCTTCGCCCGCTCGGCAAAGCCGAGCTTTGTGGAGAAGGGGGACCGTCGTCGCGGCGACGGTGGATGAGGGGATATTTACGTAAATCGATATTTGCCACAAGCGGCAATCGATATTCGTGCGTTCGCACGAGCTGAGCGAGGGCGATTATAAAAATATCGAAAACGTTAAAAAAACGGTTGCAATTTATTCTTATATATGATAAAATAGCACCGTATGAAAATTCACACTTGCTTTAAGCGCGGGAATTCCGTGGCAACGCAAAATTCTTTTACTCGTGCGTTGCGTTTTCCCCTTTAAAAGGCTTGGCAAGGAGGATTAACGGAGGTACAACACATGGAAGTTACCACTATGAAGCAGCTTCTCGAAGCCGGCGTACATTTCGGTCACCAGACGAGAAGATGGAACCCTAAGATGAAGAAGTATATCTTCGGCGCAAGAAACGATATCCATATCATCGACTTGCAAATCACCATTAAGCTTATCGAATCGGCTTATAGATTCGTTGCCGACAGCGTTAAGGACAACAAGACCGTTCTTTTCGTAGGCACCAAGAGACAAGCGCAGGAAGCTATCCAGCAGGAAGCCGAACGTTGCGGTATGTTTTACGTAAACAATCGTTGGCTCGGCGGCACGCTCACAAACTTCAAGACCATTCGTTCGAGAGTCGAAAGGCTCAACAAGCTCGACCAGATGGAAAAAACGGGCGAATTCGACCTTCTTCCCAAAAAAGAAGTTTTGGCGCTCAAAGCGGAAAGAGAAAAACTCAATCTTAACCTCGGCGGTATAAGAGAAATGAGAACTCTGCCCGACATTATGTTCGTAGTAGACCCGTCTTGCGAAGAAATCGCGGTTAAGGAAGCCAAGAAGCTCAATATCCCGGTAGTAGCCATCACCGATACCAACTGCGACCCGGACCTTATCGATTACGTTATCTCCGCTAACGACGACGCTATCAAAGCCGTTAAGCTCATCACTTCCATTATCGCGGACGCGGTTATCGAAGGCAAGCAGGGCGAAGACGCCGTTATCAGAATGAGAGAAGAAGCGGCTAAGGCTAAGGCGGAAGCTCTCGCGGCTGTCGAAGAAAAGGAAGAAGCTAAGGAAGAAGTTAAAGAAGAAGCCGAAGAAGTTGCGGCTGAAGCTACCGAGGAAAAAGCCGAGTAAGCTTTTCTCGCGTAAGCAATATTCAAAATATATTTTTAGGAGACGAAATTATGAGTTTTACTGCACAAGACGTAAAGACTTTGCGTGAAAGAACGGGCTGCGGCATGATGGATTGCAAAACGGCTCTTACCGAAACGAACGGAGACATGGACAAAGCCGTGGATTATTTGAGAGAAAAAGGTATGGCGAAAGCCGCTAAAAAAGCCGGCAGGATCGCCGCCGAAGGCATTGTTGACAGCTACATTCACATGGGCGGCAAAATCGGCGTGCTTTTGGAGCTTAACTGCGAAACGGACTTCGTTGCCCGCGGCGATCAGTTCAAGAACCTTGCTCACGATATATGCTTGCACATCGCGGCGGCTAACCCGCAGTACCTTACCGCGGAAGAAGTTCCCGCCGACGTTATCGAAAAAGAAAAGGCTATTCTTAAAGCTCAGGCGCTCGAAGAGGGTAAGCCCGAAGCTATCGTCGAAAGAATGGTTGAAGGCAGAATTAAGAGCTTTTACGACGACAACTGCCTTATGAACCAGAAGTTCGTAAAAGACCCGTCCAAGACCATTAGCCAGCTTGTAGTCGAAGCTACCGCAACCATCGGCGAAAAGATTTCCGTAAGAAGATTCGTTCGCTTCGAAATGGGCGAAGGCTTGCAGAAGAAGAGCGAAAACCTTGCCGACGAAGTAGCCGCGCAGGTTGAAAAGATGAAGAAATAAAA
>CAKQSU010000084.1 GCA_934273135.1 uncultured Clostridia bacterium | reverse complement strand
GCTGAGGACAGACGCCGCGAGGAAGCCGACGCTCCGCGGGCGGAAGAGAGTTATTCTTCACTTGACGAGAGCGAGCTTTCAAGCCTTTCAAGCGCGATTCCCGAGGATGACGAGGACGTTTTTTAAGATGTTTTCCGAAAACAAAATAATTTACAAAATCACTGATGAAAGCTTAAAAATTGCAAAAGATTACGTCACGCATGATAAGCTTGTGGCGTTCCCTACCGAAACGGTTTACGGGCTTGGGGCAAACGCTTTGAGCGATGAAGCGATAAAGGCTGTGTACACGGCAAAAGGTCGCCCGCTCGACAATCCGCTTATCGTTCACGTTCCGCCGGAATACGATATAACAAAACTTGTTTACGACGATGAGCCGTACGTAAAAAAATTACGCGACGCATTTTTGCCCGGACCTTTGACTTTGGTTTACAGAAGCAAAAACGTAGTAAGCGGATATGTTTCGTGCGGGCTTGAAACGCTTGCTATTCGCGTTCCTTCCCATACGGGCGCGCAAGCTTTTTTGAGGGCGGTGAGCGTCCCCGTTGCCGCTCCGTCGGCTAATATATCCAAGCACACAAGCCCCGTCACGGCGATGCACGTCTATAATGATTTCAAGGATAAGATACCTATGATACTCGACGGCGGGCGCTCCGACGGCGGTATAGAATCCACCGTTATGGACGTTACCGGCGAATATCCCGTTATCTTGCGTAAAGGACTTGTTACTGCCGATATGGTTGAAAAAATCGTCGGCAAATGCACGTATGCTTCTTCCGATTCCGAGCTTAACAAACGCTCGCCGGGGACAAAATACAGGCATTACTGCCCTAACACAAAAACCGCGCTCTTTAATCGCGAGGAGATAACGGAAGCAAAAAAGTTGTACTTAAGTTACGTTGCGGACGGAAAAACGGCGTGTATTCTATGCGACGATTCGTTGAAAAATTATTTTGAAGGTTGCAATTTGCTTAATTTAGGAAAAAACGGCAACGAAATGGCATCAAGGCTGTATTACTGCTTGCATGAAGGCGAAAAATACGATATACTAATAGGGATAAGGTTTGAAATCGCGGACGAGGTTTGTTTAAGCGTAGAAAACAGATTCCTTAAAGCTTTCGGTTGATTTTTAAAATGAGCGTAAAAATGAAGATTGCGTTCGTCTGTGTAGGGAATACATGTCGCAGCCCAATGGCTATGTTTATTCTGAAAGACGAATTGAAACGCAGAAAAATTAAAGGGGTTGCGGTTACGAGTTACGGGCTGAACCCTACGGAAAAGGAAATCAATCCTTACGCAAAAAGAGAACTTGAAAAGCTGAATGTTAAAATAACGGCTTTCAAACCGAAAAAACTCACTAAGTCTTCCGCATTAAAACAATCGGCGATTATTGCCGTTACGGAAGACGTGCTTAAAGAAGTATCGCTTAAGCAAATCAAAAACGCGTACTCGTTCGAACAGCTTTTCGGTTGCGGCTTAGACGACCCTTATAAAAAAGGCGAAGAGGCGTACGCCGATTGCGCTTTGAAGTTGAAAAATTATGCGGCATTGCTTGCCGATATGATAACGGAAATAATTGATGATGAACGTCGGAAAAACGGAGGTATAAAATAATGAAAATTGCGTTTGCAAGCGATCACGCGGGTTTTAACGCGAAAAAAGAACTTATGACCTTTGCCGAGGATTTCGGCTATCAAGTCGTCGATTTCGGTACGTATTCTACCGATTCCTGCGATTATCCCGATTTTGTGTATCCCGCGGCGAAAGCCGTTGCGCAGGAAGAATGCGAAAAGGGTATATTCATTTGCAGTACGGGCATAGGCGTTTCTATTTGCGCCAACAAAGTTAAAGGTATCAGATGCGCTCTTTGCACCGATGTTTTTCAAGCCGAAATGACAAGAAGACACAACAATTCAAACTGTCTTGCAATGGGCGCGAACGTTACGACTTTGGAAATAATGAAAAGAATAACCGCAGTGTTTCTCGAAACGGGTTTCGAGGGCGGCAGACATCTTCGTCGCGTTGAAAAAATGATGGCGATAGAAGACGAACAAAACGGAAAAACCGAGTAAAATTCTCGGTTTTTTTATGAAGTTTAGGATAATTTTATCGCATAAACGCGATTTTATTTAATTTTTTACAATAATTCGGAGGCAAACAATGAGCAAACTTTACGTAGTAGACCATCCGCTTATAGCACATAAGCTTAGCATGATGCGTTGCACAGATACCAGCACGAAAGACTTCAGAGACCTTGCGGAGGAAATCTCGCTTCTTATGGCTTATGAAGTCACAAGGGATCTTCCTTTACATGAAATAGATATCGAAACGCCTATTTGCAAGACTAAAGGATATGAAATTTCCGGCAGAAGCATTGCGGTAGTTCCTATTTTAAGAGCGGGGCTTGGCATGGTAAACGGAATTTTAACGCTTGTTCCAAACGCAAAAGTTGGGCATATAGGTCTTTATCGCGACCCCGAAACGCATCAGCCCGTGGAATATTACTGCAAGCTCCCGGCGGACGCAACCGAGCGTAGAATAATCGTAGTTGACCCGATGCTCGCTACCGGCGGAAGCGCGATTGCTGCCGTTCAATTCATAAAAGACAGAGGCTGCAAGGATATTAAGCTTGTCAACCTTATAGCTGCCCCGGAGGGCGTCGAAGCTTTCCAAAAGGCTCATCCGGACGTTGATATCTACGTTGCCGCGCTTGACGAAAAGCTCAACGAACACGCTTACATAGTCCCCGGTCTCGGTGACGCGGGAGATAGAATTTTCGGCACGAAGTAAGAGCGAAAAGCAAGTTACGCGTGACGTAAAAACTTTTAAAAAACCGCATAAAATACTTTATTTTGCGTGTTTTTATAAAAAAAGAAACAAAGAGGTTGAATGATGGAAAAAGTTAAAACAGCCGTTATTCCCGTTGCGGGATACGGCACGAGGTTTTTGCCTTTCACGAAAGCCGTTCCTAAGCCGATGCTTCCGATACTCAATATTCCCGCAATACAAATTATTGCAAAAGAAGCGATTGACAGCGGAATCGAGGAAATTATTTTCGTCGTCGGACAGAAAAAAGAAATAATCGAAAATCACTTCCGCCCCGCGCCCGAACTCGAAAGGGTTTTGGAAAAAGGCGGCAAGGAAGAATTTTTGAAAGCAATCAAGCTTCCCGAATCGTTTAACGTTCGTTTTGTCGAACAGGTTCGCCAGCTCGGTTCCGCGGACGCGGTTATGGCTGCAAAGGATTACATTAAGGACAAGCCTTTTGCCGTTATGTTCGGCGACGACGTTATGTATAACGAAGGTCGCCCCGTAATCGGACAACTTGCCTACGTATATGAAAAGACAGGCAAAACCGTTATCGGCGTAAAGCGCGTGCCTGTAAAGGACGTGCCTAAGTACGCTTCGGTCGAATATTCTTCGGCGGATGGCAGGGAATTTGAAGTTACATGCATTACCGAAAAGCCGCCGATAGAGAAAGTCAAAAGCGATTTGGCTCCGCTCGGCAGATACGTACTCGCTCCCTCGATTTTTTCGATACTCGAAAACTTAAAGCCTACGCTCAACAACGAGTACCAGCTTACCGACGCCTTAGATCAAGAAGCGCGCAAAAACGGCGCGTACGCTTACGAGTTTATCGGAACGCGTTACGACATGGGCGACAGACTCGGCTTTTTAAAGGCAAACGTAGAATTCGGGCTTCGCGACGAAAAGTTAGGCGAGGACTTTAAAAAGTACCTGACGGAACTTCTGAAAACTCAATCTTAACGCTTGCGGCGGGTCTTAGGGCGCGGAAGAATTGTCTTTTGCGTTTAAGTCCCGCCGTTTTCCTTATTTTTTTGTGAAAATCGACAAAAATTCCGCAAAAAGCTATTTACAATAAATCTCAACCATGATATAATATCAGTAGAAAAACTAAGGCGGCGATGGTAAAAATGGTTTGTCCGATTTGTCATAAAAACGCAGCGACCGAAAGGGTCGAGCGCAGGCTTGGCAGTCTGTACGTTACGGGCGAAGTCTGCGCGGAATGCGAATATAAAGCTTACGGGCTGAGCGACCAAACGTTCTTTGAACTTTTTTACGTCGTACCGAATAAAAAATGCAGAACTTGCGGCAGAACGTTCGGCGAGATTTCGGAAACGCTTCTCGTCGGTTGCGAAGATTGCTATGCAAGCTTCGAGCAAGAATTAAAGCCTTTGATAGCGGGGCTGCAGAGGGTGAACGATGATTGATACTTCCGTAATCGTTTCCTCTCGCGTGCGGCTCGCCCGCAATCTTTCAGGTATCGGTTTTTCACCCGTTATACGAGACACTGCCGCCGAAGACCGCGTTACGGCTTTAGTCAAAAGAATACTCGGCGCGATAGGCGGTTTTACGTTTACCGAGATGCGGAGCCTGACGGAAGAAAAGAAGCTTTCGTTCGTCGAAAGATACCTTGTTTCGTCTGCTCTCGCAAAAAGCCCGAGGGGCGCGCTTGCTTCCTCGTCGGACGAAACCGTTTCCGTCATGATAAACGAGGAAGACCATTTGCGCGAACAGTGTTTTGCTGCGGGGCTTAGCTTAAAAAGCGTTTATTCGCGGTTAAAAACGCTCGATAACGTTCTCAACAACAACCTGCGTTTCGCAAAAGGCAAATTCGGATTTTTGACTACATGCCCGTCAAACGTCGGAACGGGAATGAGGGCTTCCGCAATGCTTTTTCTGCCTGCGCTCGCATATTCGGGCGAAACGGGCGAAATTACGAGAAAAGCCCGCTCGGCGGGGTTGACCGTGAGAGGCGCGTACGGCGAAGGCAGCGGCGGCGATTGCTCGCTTTTTCAAATCAGCAACGAAATTACTTACGGCGTTACGGAAACGGAGATAATCGAACGCGTTACGAGCTTCGTTAAGAGTGTGGAAGTCGCCGAGCGAGAGGAACGCCGAGCTTTGTATTCCGATAACGAAGTCGATTTTTCCGACGCTTGTTTGAGGGCTTACGGCATACTCGCAAATTGTAAAAGAATAGGTTACGCCGAATTTGCGGATCTTGCGGCAAAGGTTAAATTAGGGCTTGCCTTGAACGTATTAAAAGCCGATTACCCGAGCGGTATCGACGACGTTATGGTTTCGGCAAGAAGCGCGACTTTGTTGCTCGTTCCCAATCTAAAGAGTATCAACGAAGACGAGCGACGCGCGGAATTTGTCAATAAAGCAATTTTGAGCTTAGGTGTGCGGGCAGCAAAATAAAATGCGTTTTCGTGTCTTTTAAAAGACGAAAACGTTTTACGCAACTAAAAGACCAATAAACGACTATTGAAATCGGAAATTTTACTATGAACTTCAATCCTGACAACCCGGTCGACAGAGCGACCGAAGAATTCAACGGAATGTTAAAGCTTTCTCTGACGATTGCTCGGCGGGAGTATAACGCACGTTTTATCGCGACGGAATTTACGATTATCGCGCTTTTGAGAATGCGCGGCGGTCCGGCGGAGCTTTTGAGATACTTCGGAGTAAGCGAAACAGCTTTCGAAGCCCAGGTGAGAAGGGAAAGTTTTTCTCAGGAGGGCGACAGAATGTTTTCCGCCCGAATGAATCATGCCATAAACCTTGCGACAAAAATATCGGACGAGACTTCCTGTAAGTTTATATCGACGGACCATTATCTTTTAGCCGTGCTTTCGAGCGACAACGTTGCGAACAGCATAATACAAAGT
>CAKQSU010000083.1 GCA_934273135.1 uncultured Clostridia bacterium | reverse complement strand
TGTTGCCGCTAAGCGCGCAAGACAAATCATCGACGCGGAAAAGAACCAAAGCAAAGATTTTCCGCCCGACGAAAAGCCTTTGACAATTGCCGCTCAGGAAATCTACGAGGGCAGAGTTACAGCAACAAAATATTAAGCATCAGGGACGACGCAAGGAATCCCTATATAAAAACACGTTCAAGGAGTTTCTTAGGACGTATTTTTATTATTCGGGTGAAAGGGTATGATAGCCGAAGTAATAGTTGATATAGCGCATAGCGAAGTCGATAAAGTTTTCGATTACGACTGCGGCGGATTGGACGTTTCCGTCGGCAGTAGGGTTATCGTGCCTTTCGGAAAGATGAAAATAGAGGGCGTGGTTATCGCCCTAAAACAAACGAGCGAATTCAGGGCGAACGGAATAAAAAAAATCATACGCTTGCTTGACTCTTCTCCCGCCATAACTAAGGAGTGTATAGAGCTTCTTTCGTTTATGCGCGCCAAATATCACTTGACAAAGGCGAGTATTTTAAGGCTTTTTCTCCCGACCGAAATGAGAAAGGGAAAGGTAAGAGAAAAGCTGGTCACCTTTGTTAGAGTAAACACCGATTTGGATTTTGAAACCGCGCTTTCTTCTATCCCTCAAAGGAGCAAATCCGAGCGCGGCGCATTAGAGTTTATGCGTGACGTAAAAACGTGTAAAATCGCTGAACTTAAAAGCAAATTTACCAATGATTCCGTAAACAGGCTTGTTGAAAAAGGGTACTTAAAAAAGGAAGAAAAACGTGAAAACAGAACGCCGTATTCTTCGCTTGAGGGCTACTCTAAAAGCGTAGAATTAACTGACGAGCAAAAGAACGCGATAGCGTCTATTGAAACAACGGACAAACGAGTGACGCTTATTCACGGCGTTACGGGGAGCGGCAAGACGGTCGTTTATCTGCGGCTTATTCGCGAGGCTGTGGAAAGCGGAAAAACGGCGATAATGTTAGTGCCTGAAATTTCCCTTACGCCGCAAATGTTCAGACAACTGAAAGCGGAGTTCGGGGACAACGCAGCAATACTGCACAGCGGGCTTTCTGCCGGAGAAAAATTCGACGAATGGTGGAGGCTTAGATCCGGCGAGGCTAAAATCGCCGTCGGCGCAAGGAGCGCGATATTTGCGCCGCTCGAAAACTTGGGGGTAATTATAATAGACGAAGAACATGACGGAAGTTATACAAGCGAATCTAACCCGAGATATTTTACTTTCGACGTTGCACAGTTCCGCGCGGATTATAACGACTGTAAGCTTGTTTTAGGTAGCGCAACCCCGTCGGTCGAAACGTATCTTAAAGCAAAAGAGGGAGCGTTTAACCTTGTAAAACTTCCGCATAGAATAAATAAAAAACCTTTGCCTGAAATGATAATCGCCGATATGCGAACGGAAGTAAGGCGCGGAAACGATTCGGCGTTTTTGTCCGCGCTCGTAAGCGAGCTTGAAGATTGCCTGAAAAAGGGTAATCAGGCGATAATATTTCTGAACAGACGAGGGTATTCGCAACACGTGGTTTGCCGTGAATGCGGGTACGTTGCGAAGTGCGAAAATTGCGACGTTGCTTTGAATTATCATTCTGTCGGAAACGTTTTGAAATGCCACTATTGCGGCGCGACGTATAAAATGCTTACGGCTTGTCCCGATTGCGGAAGCATACATATAAATTACGTCGGGACAGGCACGCAAAAGGTTGTTGCCGAGCTAAAAAAGCGTTTTCCGTCGGCGCGGATTTTGAGAATGGATAACGATACGACCCAAAATAAGGAAGGGCATCTTAAAATTCTCGAACAGTTTTCAAGGCATGAAGCCGATATTCTCGTCGGCACGCAAATGATTGCGAAAGGGCATGACTTCCCGTCGGTGACGCTCGTAGGAATACTCGACGCCGATATGAGCTTGTTCTTTTCCGATTATAGAAGCGGTGAGAGAACGTTTCAGCTTATAACGCAGGTTGCGGGCAGAAGCGGGCGAGCCGGGGACAAGGGCGTAGTCGTTTTGCAGACGTATAACCCGGACAATCCCGTTTTGCGCTTTGCTACTAAATATGACTACGAAGGATTTTTCGAAAGGGAAATTTCGCTCAGAAAAACAACTTCCTATCCGCCGTACGCGACTATCGTGCGCGTTATGGTGGAGTCCGACGACGAGGAAGAGGGCGTGGAGGCTCTTAGAAAAGTTTACGAAGGGCTAAGCGCGTTAAGAGAACGCGAAAGCGACGCTTTTTTGTTCTTTAATAAGATGAAAAGCCCGATAAAAAGGCTGAAAAATAAATTCAGATTTCAGGTTTTGATGCGAATCGATTACAAGCGTGAGGACGTACTCAATCAAATTTACGAACTTTCTTTGCCCGTTTCGGACAAAAACGCGCTTGTTTACGTCGAAATAAACCCCGGAAATTTAAGCTGATTAAGCTGAGCGCAAGAAAAACAAGAGGAAATTACAATGGCGATAAGAAAAATAGTACAACTCGGCGATGACGTTTTGAGAAAACGCTCGTTTGAAGTGGATAAAGTAAACGACAGAATTATAACGCTTTTAGACGACATGAAAGATACGCTTATCAAAGCCGACGGCGCGGGGCTTGCCGCCGTTCAGGTCGGCGTTTTGAAAAGAATTTTTATTGTGAACGTCGAGGACGGGTATTACGAATTTATCAATCCCGTTATATTGTCTTCTGCCGGTTCGCAGCTCGGCGCGGAGGGGTGTTTGTCGGTTAAGGGTAAATACGGCGAAGTAGAAAGACCTTCAACCGTAGTTATCAGGGCTTTGAACAGAGAGGGCAAGGAGTTTACGCTTACCGCAAAAGATTTTTTCGCAAGGGCGATTTGTCATGAATACGACCACCTTGACGGAATACTTTACATCGATAAAGCCATAAAAATGATGGAGGAAAAAGATTGAAATTAGTCTTTTTAGGTACGCCGGACTTTGCCGTGCCGTCGCTTGAAAGAATAATCGCAAGCAAGCACGAAATTCTCGCGGTAGTAACTCAACCGGATAAACCCGTTGGCAGAAAAAACGTTTTAACGCCGTCACCCGTTAAGGTGTGTGCCTTAAAGCACGGCTTAAAGGTTTTGCAATACAACAAAATTCGCATAGAAGGCGTAGAGGATTTGAAAAATCTCGCGCCGGACATTATGGTAACTTGCGCTTTCGGACAGATTTTATCGCAAGAAATTATCGATATCGCGCCGCGCGGAATAATCAACGTTCACGCTTCTCTTTTGCCTAAGTACCGCGGAGCCGCGCCGATACAATATTCCGTTATAAACGGCGACACGGAAACGGGAATAACCATAATGCAAACGGAAGCGGGCATTGATACGGGCGACATACTTTCGGTCGAAAAAACGCCTATTGACCCCGACGAAACTGCGGGAGAACTTTTTGAAAGGCTTTCCGAACTCGGCGCAAAACTTATCGTAGAAACGCTCGATGAGATTGAAGCGGGTAAAATTACGCCCGTGAAACAGGACGAAACAAAGGCGACGCACGTTAAAATGCTTACGCGCGAAACGGGCAAAATCGATTGGGAAAAAAGCGCGAAAGATATTAAAAACTTAGTCCGCGGAACTAATCCATGGCCAGCCGCGCATACTTTTTTAAACGGAAAAGCACTGAAAATTTTTGCCGTGAACGCGCTTGACAGCGACTTTGACGGGAAAATCGGCGAAGTTTTGAGAGCCGACAAAAAGCTTGTTGTAAAATGCGGGCAAGGCGCGGTAGAGATTCTCGAAATTCAGGCAGAGGGCGGAAAAAGAATGTCCGCAACGGCTTTTGACGCCGGCAGAAAGATTTTGAAGGGCGATATTCTCAAATGATTAACCTTTTTTACGATTGTTATAGAGTTCTTTCCGAGGTTTATTCGGACGGCGCGTATTTAAAACAATCGCTTAAAGACGTTCCGATAGAGGAACTCAATCGCGCAAAAACCGTCAAGATTTGTTACGGCGTACTCGATAACGACATATACCTCGATTACGCGCTCTCTTTCTGTTACGACAAGCCGCCTAAGCAAAAAATAAAAATTTTACTTAAAATCGGCGCGTATACCATTACGTTTTTAAAAAAGAAGCCTTTTGCCGTCATCGATAACCTTGTCGAACTTACAAAAAAGCTCGGCAAGGGCGCAAACGCGGGATTCGTAAACGCCGTGTTAAGGAAATACGCTAAGCAAACGCTTGTTTTACCGACGGATAAGGTGAAGTTTTTGTCCGTAAAATATTCATTCCCCGAGTTTGCCGTTGAAAAAATTCTCGGCGAATACGGCGACGAAGCCGAAAAGGTTTTGTCATTTGATAAGGAATACACGTATTTGCGGTTCGATAGCTGTGAAAGCGGTGAAAAATATCTCTCGGAAAAAGGCTTAGTGTATGAAAAAACGCCTTTCGACGGGTTGTTTTCGGTCGCTAACGCGAAAATGGACGAGGGGTTTTTTGACGGCGAATATACGTTTCAGTCAATCGGTTCGGTTGCTATTTGTTCCGCTCTTTCTGGTGGAAAATCCCTTTTGGACGCGTGCGCCGCGCCGGGCGGAAAGTCTGTGCTTTTAGCCGATAAGTACGAAAACGTAATTTCTTGCGAACTGCACGAACATCGCGCGGAGCTTATTAAGGCTTATGCCGAGAGAATGGGTAAGAAAAATATTGAAGTTTGCGTTAAGGATTCGACGGTTTTCGACCCCGAACTAAAGGAGAAATTCGACGCCGTTTTGTGTGACGCGCCGTGTTCGGGATACGGCACGATTAAGCAAAACCCCGATATTAAGCTGAGAAAAACCGATGAAAATCTCAAAGAATTGACGGCGATTCAGCTGAAAATTTTGCTTAACGTTGCTTCATACTTAAAATGCGGCGGCGAACTCGTTTATTCCACGTGTTCGATTTTTAACGAGGAAAACGACGGAATAATCGAAAAATTTCTTACCAAAAAGAAAAACTTCGAGGTTGAAAAAATCAATTGTCCGCTCGACGGATTAAAGAAAAAATACGGTTTGCAGTTTTTGCCGGAACTTAGTCTCGGCGCGGGGTTTTTCGTTTGCAAACTCAAGAGAATCAAATGAAAGTTTTACTCGATTACAACTTAACGGAGCTTAGAAGCGTTGTTGCCGAGCTTGGCGAAAAACCTTTCAGAGGCAATCAGATTTATTCTAACCTCGTTGCGGGCAAAAGCGTTTCCGAAATGACGGATATTTCTAAGGCTTTAAAAGACAAACTTTTGTCCGTTTACGCCGACGAGCCGTGTAAAATCATTAAGGAGCTTGTTTCAAAGGACGGAACGAAGAAGTTTTTGTTTGCGCTTTCGGACGGCAACGTCATCGAAGGCGTTTTGATGAAGTATAAGTACGGCAACACGCTTTGCGTTTCTACGCAGGTAGGGTGCAGAATGGGGTGCAAGTTTTGCGCTTCCACGCTCGGAGGTCTTGTCAGAAACCTTTCCGCCGGGGAGATTCTTTCGGAAGTAATCGCCGTCAATCGTCACGAGGGCGACACGGATAAAAAGCGGGCGGTAACAAACATCGTGCTTATGGGAAGCGGCGAGCCGCTCGATAACTACGATAACGTCGTAAAGTTTATTCGTCTTTTATCCGACGAAAATTCTCTCAACGTTTCTCCGCGCAACGTAAGCCTTTCCACTTGCGGACTCGTGCCGAAAATGTTAAGTTTGGCTGATGAAAATTTGCCGATAAATCTTACTGTTTCGCTTCATAATCCGTTTGACGAAAAACGCAAAGAGATTATGCCAGTTGCCAATAGTTACACGGTTAAAGAGATAATTGAGGCTTGCGAAAACTACTTTTTAAAAACGGGCAGACGGTATTATTTTGAGTATTCGCTTATCTCCGGGCAAAACGACACCGATG
>CAKQSU010000082.1 GCA_934273135.1 uncultured Clostridia bacterium | reverse complement strand
CCTTTCAAGTCGTCGAGTATGTATTCCGTATCTTTAGAATTGAATTTCGGGGCGACCGCATTCGGGTCGGCGATAGGCGTAACGACGCCGTAGCTATCCGTTTTGAGATTACCCGCCGCCCTGTTCGCGCCTTTTTCAAGTGGGAAGGTATCGATAAAGTTTTCTCTCGTGAGATACTTTATTTCGCCGCCCTCGTTTTCGCTGCCGTCGAGCGAGTGAGCCTTGGTCACGAACGGTTCGTTGATTTTGCTCGACGCGCCGCTCTTAGAGTTCGTGTAAGTAGTGAATTGATTTTCGACCTTTTCGCCCGTAACGGTGTCGTATTCGTAGAAGATTTCGTCCGTTACGCTGAGCGTATAGCTCCCCTCTTCCATGGCTTTTTCGGTGTGTACGTCGGTGCGGAGAGAAAGTTCGTAATCGCCTTGTTCAAGTTCGTAGCCCATGAATCCGTTGTCATTTTTATCATAGCAGTCGTAAGACTTCATTTCTTCAACGTCCATAGTGAGCGTGACTTTGCCGTATTCGCCCGGCTTGATTTCAGGCGTTTTTGCGAACGCGCCGAGCTTTATAGCCGACTTTTCGATACCGCCTTTTTTGTACGGTGCGGAATAGTAAAGTTCCACGACGTCCTTACCTGAAACGCTTCCTACGTTGCTAACCATTACCTCTATTTCGATTTTATCGCCTTGCTCAATGACGGTCTTTTTGCCGAGCTTGATTTTTTCCGTCGTGCCGTTTTCCGCAGTGCGGAGTAAGGAAGCGGAAGTTACAAGCCATTCAAAGTTCGTGTACGAAAGCCCGAAGCCGAAAGGATATTGAACGACGTCTTTATAACCGTTTTTGATTTTCCAAGTTTTCTTTGCAAAATCGCTATCCCAGAATCCTTCCTTATCGGCGGTTTCATACCAATAATAACCGGTATAAATGTTTTCGCGATATTCCGTATAGGGAGCGGTAAGGTCGGTGTATCTGCCTACGCCTTCGAAGCCGGAAGTAGCGTAGGCGGCGGCGGTGGACAAATCGTAAGCCCAAGTGTCCGCAAGCTTGCCGCTCGGGTTGACGTCGCCCGTCAAAATTCTGCCTATACCGATAGAGCCGCGCGTACCCGGCATACCCATATTGATAACCGCGCCCACCCTCGAATCGTCGGCTAAGCCGAGTTCGATGGGGTTACCCGTGTTGGTAACGATAACTACGTTTTTGAAGTTTTCGCAAACGAGGTTAATCATGTATTCTTCTCGCTCGGAAAGCGATTGAAGCTTGCGCGAAGTATCTTCGCCTACTTGCTTACTGTTTTCGGCGATATACTGCGTTTTGGAAAAGTCGTTACCCTCGCCCATAAGTCTGCCGAGGACCACTATCGCCGTATCGGAGTAAGATTTTGCATTAGCCATAAGGTCGTTCGTGTAAAAACTTTCGGGAACTTCCGTTACGCCGTAAAAATCCTTATACTGTTGTCCGTGCGCTTCGATAACGTAAGAGCCGCCGGAAACGCGCTTCCAATCGAGATCCGAATACGCCTTTGCGAGCGTCGCGTTGTATTCGATTCCCGCTTCTTTAAGTCCGCCGAGGAAAGTTACGAGGTCGTTTCTTGAGCCGGTACCGGAACCCGAGCCTTGCACCATAAAGCCGTCGTCGCTACCGGACCAGCCGAATACGTTAACTTTTTTGTTCTTTAAAGGAAGCACACCCTCGTTTTTCATCAAAACCGCGCCCTCTTCTTCAACCTGTTGCGCAAGCTTTATGCCGCTCGCTCTTGCCGACTTAGACTCTTCGCTGTCGTCGTTGAAGCCTTGTCCGCAAAGATACGCGGTGATTATATTATAGTTAGCCGCGCAGATTACGTTGCCGACAACGAGCGCGATTACGAGAACGAGGCAGATTGCGCCCGTCACGATGGGGTATATAAAATTCTTTTTCATTGTTAAGTCCTTTTTTTTATCAGTGGTTTGCGGGCGCAAATTTTTTTGTTTTTACGCCCGCACGTTTGCTTACTCTGCCGTAGAAGCCGCTACCGCTTCGATTTTAACGCAATCGAGGTTAGGAATGCCCGAAAGTATTTTTATCGTAAGCTTATGCGCGCCTACCGTGAGAGCGGAAGAAGAAATTTCAATCGTCTGCCAATCCCAATATCCGGGTATTCCATCGTGGTCGGTACCTTTAAGATTACCGCTTTCCACGGTTATTTCTTTGCCGTCAAGCATAAACGCCATCATCGAGGGAACGGGATAATCGGCATTGATTGCGCCGACAAAAGAAATTTTGTAAGTTCCCGCTTCGGTCACTAAGAAGTTTACGTTGAATACGGTTCCGTCATAAAATCCGCAAATAGCTTTGCCGTTGCTTGCAGTGTTAGTTTCGTCGACTTTGAACGAGCCTTCCGAAGCAATGCCGGCATTAACGAAGTCGGGGCGGGTTTTAACGTCCATATCGGTAAGGTTTTCCATTTCGATAGTCGTAACGCCGCTGCTTGCGATGGTTGCGTCGTATTTTCCGATAGAAATTACTTCGAACTTAACGCAGTCGAGGTTGGGGCACCCCGAAATTATTTTTATCGTGAGCTTGTGCGCGCCCGCCGTGAGAGCGGAAGAAGAAATTTCAATCGTCTGCCAATCCCAATAGGCAGGTATTCCGTCATGCGTTGTTCCTTTTAAGTTGCCGCTTGAAACGGTTATTTCTTTGCCGTCAAGCATAAACGCCATCATCGAGGGAACGAGATAGTCGACATTGATTGCGCCGACAAAAGAAATTTTGTAAGTTCCCGCTTCGGTCACTAAGAAGTTTACGTTGAATACGGTTCCGTCATAAAATCCGCAAATAGCTTTGCCGTTGCTTGCAGTGTTAGTTTCGTCGACTTTGAACGAGCCTTCCGAAGCAATGCCGGCATTAACGAAGTCGGGGCGGGTTTTAACGTCCATATCGGTAAGGTTTTCCATTTCGATAGTCGTAACGCCGCTGCTTGCGACGGTTGCGTCGAAAGTTATTTCGGGCTTGCAATTGCATTTTTCTTTGCAAGCGTCCTCGGTACAATCGGCGTTTTTGCACTTGCCGCACGTTTCGCACTTGCTCGTGCAGACATGTTCGCCTACGCCTATACCGCTTTCGTCGTATTCCCCGAGAGAAATTACTTCGAACTTAACGCAGTCGACGTTGCAGTCGCCGCCCGTAACTTCAACGAGGAAGAGGTGGTCGCCCGCGGGGAGGTTGTATACGCCGAGCGTAGTCGGGTTCCAATCCCACCATTCGCCGTTAGAAGCGTCACCGCCGCTGATATCTACGTCTTGAATGTTTTCAAGAGTTGTGCCGTCTATTCCGAAAGCCCAGTTATTTTTAATCTTATACGAGCCTTGGCCTACGCATGAAGCTATAAACGTAATCTTTACGGTAGCCTTTTGAGCGAGCCTTAACGTTGTGGAAAGTTGCGAGCCTTTTGCGATTGCGCCAACCGACTTGCCTCCGCTCGTCGTTTTGCCTTCCGATTCCTTAGCTACGGTTTCAACGAAAAGCTGACCGTCTTTAAGGTTATGAGCCTTAGCAACGTCCTCTCTCGTTTTTGCCTTTTCTGTGTCAAAGTCCTCGATTTCTTTGACGTATTCCGTCTGTTCGGTCATTTCGACGATAGAAGAAATGTAACGTTTGCCGACGTAAAAGTCAATATAGTCGATATCGGGAACGTTTTCGGAAAGGGCTTCGAATGTCATAGTGTTTTCGCCTTCCTTTATGGTTTGGTTGCGCAAAACAAGGTCGCTCCAAACGCATGTGCCGCCCGAAACGGTATAGCCTTCCATCGATATCTCGCCGACAACGCCTTCGTCCGTTTCCGCGCGGTTAAGATAAAGCGCGAAGTTGTTATTTAACGAAAGAGCACCGTTGCCCGAATAAGCTAAACGCAAAACAAACGTAACGCCTTCGTAAGCTTTGTCGGAAGTAAACTTATAGCCGAAGTAGTTGTACTTAACGCCGTAGTTACTTAAATACGCGTTTCCGCTCGTTATTTCCGCATCTAACGGGGCTTGCGCAACGAAGTTCGTTGCGCTGTTCTGTTTCTTCACGGAAGAAACAGCCATATCGATATTTTCGGCTTCGACTCTGTACGCAACCGAATCGTTTTCTCCGGTTATCGCGAGCAAAGCTTCTTTTGTGATTTCGGGATAAACGCGTTTCGCCACGGTTATCTGATAGAAAGCAGTCTTTCCTTCGTAGGAAACGGTAACGTTTCTTTTGCCCGCGCGGCTCGTGTCCGGCTCGGAAATTTTGCAGTCTTTGAGGTCAACGTTCTTTGTCGTTTTGTCGCTCATCTGCGCCGTAACTTTAAGCCCTTCGTAAGTGAACGCTTCCGCATACTCGAATGACTTTTTAACGCTCGCGGTGTCGAGCGTTATTCCCGTAACCGTTGCTTTTACGGAAGTGCTTCCGCTGTCGGGATTCGGGTTTTTCGGCTTACACGCGGTAAGCGAAACGCTCAAAAAGAGCGTACAAACGAGCAAAATCGCCGTCAACAGTGAGTAAAACTTTCTTTTTTTCATTTTCAAACTCCTTTGATTTTTTTTGCGAACGGCTTCAATGTTTTTTCCGTCCGCCTTGGCAAATTCATTATAGCCGACAGCTAAAAAAAAGGCAATAGGCAAATGCGCAAGCTGTCGGTTTTTCGGCGTACATTGTAAAAGCGGCTTTAAACCGACTTTTCAAAAAAAACAAAAAACGCCCGGGGCAAAACACCCCGAAAGCGTAATTTATCTTGAAGAAAACAATATATTTACGGTGAAAAACCCGTCCTCGAGAGTTATATCGAGCGTGCCTTTATACTTGTCGCAAATGCGCTTTACGCTTTTTAATCCGAAGCCGTGGATATCTTCCCTCTCCTTTGTCGTCTTAGGCAGTCCGCCGGAAAATTCAAGCTTTTTATCCCCGCAGAAGTTGTAAACGGTTACGGAAACGAGCGAGCCTAAGCGGTTTTCAATCCTAAGCCCCATCGTGCGCTTTTCGTCCGGCGCTTCGAGCAACGCTTCGACGGCGTTGTCCAAAAGGTTGTAAAAAAGACTGTAAACGTCCTCGTCTTTCATAAAAGATATGAGTTTGCCGTCCGCCATATAGCTTGCGCGTATATTGTTTTTGCGGCAAGCCCTGTTTGTTTCGGTCAAAACTATATCGAGCGCGGAATTGCCCGTAAAAGCGAAAACGGAATATTCGTCGACGGCTGCTTCTATGTCTTCCGTGGCAGAATCCGTATCGATATTGCCGCTCTTTAAGGCGCGAACGCGATATTTTAAGTCGTGGCATTTTATGTTTATCGTTTCGGTCGCTTCCTTTATAGCGGAAAATCTTTCCCTTTCGAGTCGGCGAACGATTTCGTTCATTCTAAGTTGCGTTTGAAGTTCGAAACGCACAAGCACTTCGAATTGTAAAAACAGCCCTAAAATGCAACAGACGATATTGTACACGCCCGAAAGGACGGTACCGACGTTACTTTTCAAAAGATTCACGGCAAGAGCGTTAAGCACTACGTCCACAACGAGCAGAAGCGCGACGAGGATAAACGCAAAGACCGAAGGCATTTCGAAATTTTGGTCTTTAAGCTTCCTCGCAAAAAGATAATATGCGAAAAAATAAATCGTGATAAACAAAAAAAAGTAGATTATCGTAAAAAACGGATTGGAAAATGTCGGCGCAAAACTCTGTCCGTACATTCCCATGCTTACGTTCGAACTGCCCGCCATAGCAACGGTAACCACGTTGTTAGCCTGATACGCAAGGTGTTGAACGGTGTACCCCGCCACCGCGCAATACGAAAGTTTTAAAATACTTTCTTCGAACACGAATTTCATCGCGATGAGCGTAAAAACGAAAATCGAAATAAACGTAAACGACATGTATAAAGG